>NZ_WBKS01000033.1:0-47964 GCF_008868145.1 Micromonospora sp. AMSO1212t | reverse complement strand
CAGCCCGCGTACGGCCACAGCCAGCAGCAGCACTACGGCTACCACGGCCACTACCGGCGGAAGAAGAAGCACGGCTTCCTCGGCGAACTGTTCGACTGACCGCCGAGCACGCGCACGCCGGGCCGGTGCACCGCATCGACCCGGCGCGCTCGTCGCCGTGCCGCGCCTGCCACACCGTGGCAGGCTGCACGACATGAGCCCGACCCGGCAGCACGAGGCGCTGGCCCAGGCGTACGACGGCATCACCGCCGTGGTCACCCCGCTCGACGACGCCGGCCTGCAGCGGCCCACCCGTTGCCGCGGCTGGCTCGTCGCCGACCTGCTCTTCCACGTGCTCTGCGACGCCCAGCGCGCGCTCGTCGCCCTGGCCAGCCCGGCACCCGGACCGGCCGACGTGGACGACGTCAGCTACTGGCGTGCCTTCACTCCCGGCGACGACGACGCGGGCGCCGGGCACGCCTGGTGGGCACGCCGCTTCGCCGCCGCCTTCGACCGGCCCACCGGCGTGGTCCGCCTCTGGGCCGACACCGCGCCCGCCGCCGTCCGTGCGGCCGCCGCAGCCGACCCCGACGGGTACGTGACCACCCAGGGCAAGGTGCTGCGCGTACCCCATCTGCTCGCCACCCTGACCACCGAGGCGGTCATCCACCACCTGGACCTGGTGGTGGACCTGCCGGACGCGCCGCGGCCGGCGGCGGACCCGACGCGGGTCGCGGTGACCACGATGGACGGCCTGCTCAGCGACGACGCGGTGCGGCCGGCCGGCTGGGACGACCACGACTATCTGCTGAAGGCCGCCGGGCGGGTGCCGCTCACCGACCGGGACCGGCTGGAGCTGGGCGAGGCAGCCGGCTGGTTCCCGCTGCTCGGCTGACGCCGCTCAGACGATCGCCATGTCCACGAAGCGCGACAGGTGCAGCTGGGCCGCTACGGTGACCGTGTCGGTAGGACCATTTCTGTGCTTGGCGACAATAAAGTCCGCTTCGCCCGCTCGCGGTGACTCCTTGTCGTAGTAGTCGTCCCGGTGCAAAAGGATGACAACGTCCGCATCCTGCTCAATCGAGTTATGGGCGGCGATGCCGTTGGCGATGAAGTTGTGTGTGCCAAGCACGGTGGCGTCGTAGACGTCCTTCTCGCCAACTGACTCGATCGAGACGATCTCGTCCCAGAAGACATCATTCGTCGCGTGCAGATCAAGATCCGCTGAGTCCAGCACCGCGGCCACCTTCGCGAGACGGGACCGGCTGGGTGCATGCTTCCACGTCGCGCTGCCGGAGAACTGGGTGCCGACTGCGGCCGCGAACTTTCGGTGGCTCATCTTGCGCTCCGCCAGAACCTCTCGAACCCGTGACCACACCTCCGTGGGCACAGTGTCCACGTTGGGGTTGCTGACGACGGATTCGAGAACCACCAGCAGCGCTGCGCAACCGTTGGCGCGCTCGCCGTGCACACCGATCTCCCGAAGGAAACGGAGCTGGTCATCGCGACCAGCGATGTCCAGGGTGTACTGCGGACGGTTTCGAGCGACCGGCACCTGTCGCAATCGAGCCGAGATGCCGTAGCGAAGCAACAGGCGTGAGATGTCCTCCAGCATGCGCCGGGAGGTCGAGGAGAAGTAGACCCGTCCGCCTCGACCGGACTTGTTGACGGTTACGGACCCGTCCGTCGCCCAGATGTGCCGCAGGAAGAGCGTGATCTGCTCCTTGGGCAGGCCGAACACGGCTGGCGGTACGAACTTCTCGTGGGACCGCAGCCCGAACAGCCCCAACCCGTCCAGCCACTCGGCGATCGGATTGCGCCGCCCGCGGGCGAGCCGGAAGGGCGCCGGCAGCCGGAGCGTGGTCACTCGGGCAGCCGGGTAGTCGTCTCGCACAGCCGTGATCCCGAAGTGCGTGGCGGCCTCCGTCACGGCCGCCAGGTTGGCCTCGTCGCAACTGGCGTAGCGGATCGGCTGTCGGCGGACGAACGAGCCGTCTCCGAGGAGGTGAGCCAGCATCACCACCTCCGGCTCGGCCCACGGCTGGATGTTCAGCGGCGGCGGAATGTGCCGAGGTGCGGCAAGCCGCGTCCCTACCGTGAGTTCGCCCAGCGGCAGCCAACCGCCGAACGTGAGAAATGGGTGGTTGGCGGTTGCCTCCACCTGCTTCCCGGATGAAAGTGTCATCCGGAACACTTCGCGTGTCCCACTGGGAAAGGCGTGCGTGAGCGTCCGGGGGGTGTAGCGGAGACCTTCGTCGAGGGCCCAGACTGGGATGTCCCTGACATTCCCGGCCAGGAGTGCCCCAAGGGTGATCTCCGAGTTGTCATCGGCTCTGACGAGTCTCGTATCTGCCGTCAAGCAGCCCGATTCACGCAGATCGGAAAGCTGTGGTCGCTTGTCGGTCCGCTGCTCGGGGCCACGGTTCAACTGACTCACCGCGATCACCGGGCATTCGACCTCCTTGGCCAGCAGCTTCAGGCCACGCGACAGGTCCGCGACCTCCTGCTGCCGGCTCTCGGTGCGCTTCGGCGAGGTCATCAGCTGGAGATAGTCGACGACGATCAGCTTCAGGTCGTGCTTCTGCTTGAGCCGCCGCGCCTTCGCCCGGATCTCCATGAGGTTCATGCTCGGCGTGTCGTCGACGAAGAGCGGCGCCTCGCTGATCTCACCCATGCAGCGGGCCAGCTTGGTCCAGTCGTCGTCGGAGAGCTGCCCGCTCCGCAGGACGTGCAGCGGTACGCGTGCCTCGGCCGAGAGCAGTCGCATGACGATCTCGACCTTGCTCATTTCCAGCGAGAAGATCGCCGCCGCCTGATTGGCTCGAATCGCTGCATTTCGAGCAAAGTCCATAGATGCGGTCGATTTGCCCAAGCCAGGCCTGCCGGCCACGATGATGAGCTGGCCGGCGTGCAGGCCGTTGAGCAGGCGGTCGAGGTCGGTGAAGCCGGTCGGCACACCAGTCATCACCCCGCCCTGAGCGCCGACCGCCTCGATCTCGTCGAGCGTCGGCTGGAGCATGTCGGCCAGGACCGCGAAGTCCTCGCTGACGCGCTTCTCGGTGATCTCGTAGACGGCCTGCTGGGCGAGATCGACGATGTCGTCGACGTCGCGGCTGCCGCTCGGGCCGGTGCCGTAGCCGAGCTGCACGATCCGGGTCCCGGCCTCGACCAGCCGGCGGAGCACTGCTCGTTCACCGACGATGCGGGCGTAGTAGGCGGCGTTCGCGGCGGTAGGCACGCTGGCGATGAGCGTGTGCAGGTAGGGCGCGCCGCCGATGCGGGCGAGGTCGCCGGAGTCGGCGAGCGCGGCCGCCACGGTGATCGGGTCGGCGGGTTCGCCGCGTCCGTAGATGTCCAGGATCGCGTCGAAGATGGTGGCGTGGACCGGACGGTAGAAGTCGTTGGTCTTCAGGATCTCCACGACGTCCGCGATGGCGTCCTTGGAGAGCAGCATGCCGCCGAGTACGCACTGCTCGGCGGCGACGTCCTGGGGTGGCGTCTTCTCGAACGCCGCATCGCGCGGTGGCGGCTCGGGCGGTTGCCCCCCGGTCCGTTCCGCACGCGTCCCGTCGGTGACCGACACGGGTTCCCCCCTCGCTGCGTCGGATCGAGTCCAGCTTTATCGCCGGGGTGTGACAACTTCCGCCGACCCTCCGGTCGATCGGGGGTCATCGTCCGGCGGTCGGGGGACCACGATACGGAACCCGAGGTCAGCGACTCAACAAGGCCAGTGGACGAGCCTCGGGACAACCTGTGGACGCCTGGGGGCCTGCATGTGCGCAGGGTGTGCACAGGGTGTGGAAAAGTGATGGGGAATTCCGGGCGTATCGCCTCTGACCTGGGCTTTTCCTATCCCCACCCTGTGGACGGAAGATTTCCGGCCGAGCTTTGTCGTCGTTCGTCCCGTACTATCGCTGCGAACGGCGACACCTGGGACAGCGGGTTTACTTTCGGGTTTGAGAGAGGTCACGCTCCGGCCGTGAGACACCGGGACTGGGGAAGCGGGGAGGACAGCCCGCGCGAGCGACGGCCGAGCGGTTCCTGGGACGAACCCGCCGGGCCGCGCCGGGTCGACTCGTACGCACCGGAGGGCTACCGCACGGCGAGCCGGCGGCGGGCGGTCGAGCGTGGCCAGGACGAGCCGGTGGAGACGTACCTTCCCCGTTGGGCCCTGGAGTCCGGGGTGAGTCGCGCGGACGGCGGCGGGCGGCATGCCGCGCCGGACGACGAGGTGGAGGCCCCGTCCTCCGGCGGTGGTTGGCGGGCGGACGCCGGCCCGCGTCGCGATCTGCGCGCGATCGGTGCGGGTCCGTTGTCGGACCACACCGCCGAGTGGACGATGGACGCCCCGCACGAGCGGGGGTACGTGGGCAACCGGCGGGCGGACGAGGACGACGAGCCGGTGTCGGGGGCGGCGCCCCGAAGTCGTCCGCGCCGGGCGGCGACGCGCCAGCCGCAGGTGACCTGGTCCGGGCTGCCGGAGCCGGCGGGTTCGAGCGAGGTGCCGGCTGGATCGGACGGTGAACGGCCGGCGGGTCGGCGTCGCGGTTCGGCGTCGGGTTCCTCCTGGCCGCCGCCGTCGGGGCCGGACTCCGCCCGGTCGCGAACGGCGGCGCCGGACGGCGCGTGGTCCCGATCGGGGACGGATGCCGGGTGGCCGGCGGCGGATGCGGCCCGGTCACCGTCGAACGCCACGGAACCGGAGCCGACCTGGAGACGGGCGGCGGAGTCGGAGTCGGCCTGGTCGCGGGCGTCGTCGGAGTCGGCGCCGCCGCGGGCTGCGGCGGATCCGTGGCAGCGCCGCCGGAGCGCCGCGCCTGAGCAGGTGGAGCCGCCCGCTGTCGACCCGTGGGACGCGTCAGGGGTGCACGCCTGGGACCGGCCGGTGCCTGCGAACCGCTGGGAGCGGGCGGAGAGCCGGTGGGACCGTACGGAGCACACGGGTGAGTGGGACCGGTTCACCGACACCGGTTTCCTGGAGCCGGTGCGGGACACCGACGACCGGTACGCGGAGGCCGATCCGTGGCACCGTTCGGCGCCCCCGGTGCGGGAGGGTTGGGCGTCACCGGAACGGGCCGAGGCGTTCTGGTCGGGTACCCGGCTCTCCGGTGACGATCCGCGGTGGATGGAGACGCCGTCGACGGCTCCCCGCTCGCCCGCGGTGGCGTACTCGGCGCCGCGTCCGCGTACCGTGCCTCGCCGTCGCCCGCTGGAGCCGGCGCCGTCGACGTTGCGGCGGCGGGTGGAGACGATCGGCGGCGGTTCGTGGGGCCGGCGGCTGGAGGACGACCTGCTGGACCCGGATCCGGGTGGTCCGTTGCGGCCGCTGGTCTACACGGCGGCCTGCTATCTGGTTCCGGCGGTGCTGCTCGTGGTCGGTCTGCTGTTCCTGAGCGGCCAGCCTCCGGCGGGCTGCGTCACGGACATCATCGGCGGTGGTTGTGACTCGCCGCGCACACACGCGCTGGAGTCGCTGGTGTCGGCGGCGCCGCGGTTCGGGCTGGCGATGGTGAGCAGTCTGGTGGTGGCGGTGCTGCTGCGGCAGGTCGGGACGACGTGGCGGTCGGCGACAGTGGCGCTGGCGGCCGCGGTGGTGGGTGGCGGCCTGTCCACGGTGGTGATCAGCGCGGTGACGGGCAAGCCGCTCGGTTGAGCGGCGAGGATGCGGAAAGGCCCGCACCGGCGACCGGTGCGGGCCTTTCGCGTCGTGCTCGGGGTGTCAGCCCTTGACCACGTTCAGGTCGAACTTGGCGGTCACCTCGGGGTGCAGCCGGATGCTGACCGGGTAGGAGCCGAGCGACTTGATGTGGCCGGGCAGCTCCAGCCGGCGGCGGTCCAGGGTCGGGCCGCCGGCGGCCTTGACGGCGTCGACGATCTCGGCCGGGGTGACCGAGCCGAAGAGCCGACCGCCGTCGCCGGCGCGGGCCTTCAGGTTGACCTTCAGACCCTCGACCTGGGTCTTGACCTCGGTGGCGTGGCCCAGGTCGCGGATCTCGCGGGCCGAGCGGGCCCGCTTGATGACCGTGACCTGCTTCTCCGCGCCCTTGGTCCAGGCGATCGCGAAGCCCTGCGGCAGCAGGTAGTTACGGCCGAAGCCGTCCTTCACCTCGACGATGTCGCCCGGAGAGCCGAGGCCGGACACCTCCTGAGTCAGGATGATCTTCATGTCCGTGCCTCCTCTCAGCGGGCCGTGGCCGTGTACGGCAGGAGCGCCATCTCACGGGCGTTCTTGACCGCACGGGCGATCTGCCGCTGCTGCTGCGAGGTCACGCCGGTCACCCGCCGAGCGCGGATCTTGCCGCGGTCGGAGATGAACTTGCGCAGCAGCGCGGTGTCCTTGTAATCGATATAGGTGATCCCGTCCTTGTCGAGCGGGTTCACCTTCTTCTTCGGCTTGCGCAGTGCCGCAGCCTTCGCCATTGCTCTTGCTCCTGGTTTGCGATCGCGGGCGCTCGGCGCCATCAGAACGGGGGCTCCTCGTCGAAGTTTCCGCCGCCCGAACCAGCGCGGGAGGGGGCCGGGGCAGCAGAGGCCCAGGGGTCGTCGAAGTTGCCTCCGCCGCCGCCCTGGCCGCCACCACCACCGAAGCCGCCGCCACCGCCACCGGAGCGGGACATCTTCTGCACCTTCGCCGTGGCGTAGCGCAGAGACGGGCCGATCTCGTCGACCTCCAGCTCGATGACGGTGCGCTTCTCACCCTCGCGGGTCTCGTACGACCGCTGGCGCAGCCGGCCGGACACGATCACGCGAGCGCCGCGCTGCAGCGACTCGGCGACGTTCTCGGCGGCCTGGCGCCAGACCGTGCACGAGAGGAACAGCGGCTCGCCGTCCTTCCACTCGCCGGAGGCCTTGTCCATGAAGCGGGGCGTCGAAGCGACCCGGAACTTGGCGACCGCAGCGCCGGAGGGGGTGAATCGCAACTCGGGGTCATCGGTCAGGTTGCCGATGACCGTGATGGTGGTGTCTCCTGCCATGACCATCTCCTCGCGCACTCATCGTTGTGCCGTACAGGCTCTCAGAGCCGTACGACAGCGTGGATGAGGCTTGATCCGGACGTGCCGGGTCTAGATGCTCAGCGCATCTCCGGACGGATGACCTTGGTGCGCAGCACCGACTCGTTGAGTCGGAGCTGACGGTCCAGCTCGCCAACGGCCTCCGGCGTCGCCTGGAGGTCGATGACGGCGTAGATGCCCTCGGCCTTCTTGTTGATCTCGTACGCGAGGCGCCGGCGGCCCCACACGTCGGTCTTCTCCACCGAGCCACCCGCGGTCCGGATCACGTTCAGGTACGTGTCGAGCGACGGGGCGACGGTGCGCTCCTCGAGGCTGGGGTCGAGGATCACCATTACTTCGTAATGACGCAAGACGTGCTCACCTCCTGTGGGCTAAGCGGCCACGGTCCTTCCGTGGCAGGAGGTCGTGCGTCGCTGCCCGAGGCCGGTGCCGGGGGAACCCGGTCGGACACACGGACAACCGGACCAGGATAGCCGGTCCGGACGATCATGGCCGGGCCGGTGGTCCCGGCGAGCCGGGTGCGGCGACAGGGGCCCACCTCCGGCGAGCCGGCAGGTGGACCCCTGTCCACGGGACCGCGGGGCGTCCCGTCCGCATTCCTTGGGTGGGACCTGGGGAGGAACGACCACACCGATGAGGTTGGATCGAAGACGCCCCGCGGAGCTTTATCGTGTTGTCACGTGGTTTGACCATACAATGGCTCTCGTCACCACTTGGGGCAAATGGAAGAATTGATCCGGCTGCCGGCCTCGCGTACCGGGACGACGAGCGGATCCCGCCCCGTCGTGCCGGGCCGCACGGCGGGGCGTCCCGTTTCCGGGGGTCCACCCTCGCCCGTCCGTGCTGTGGACCACGTGCGGGCGGAGCGTCGACCATCGATCCCACCTCGGACAACGACCGCCGGGCCGGGTGGTGACGCGTTCGACCCGCCGGGGGCCTCCCGCGAGCGCGCCGACCGTCGCAGGCGCGACGTAGGCTGCCCTGCATGCGAATCGGAGCCCACGTCGATCCGACCGACCCGCTGGCCGAGGCGGCCGCCCGGCAGGCCGAGGCGGTCCAGTTCTTCCTGGCCGACCCGCAGGGCTGGAAGGCCCCGAAGCCGCGCGAGGACGCCGAGCGCCTGCGCTCCGCCGACGTCGACCTCTACGTGCACGCGCCGTACGTGATCAACGTGGCCACGCTCAACAACCGGATCCGCATCCCCAGCCGCAAGCTGCTGCTCGCCCACGCCACCGCCGCGGCGGACGTCGGGGCCAGAGGGCTGATCGTGCACGGGGGCCACGTCAACGCCGGCCACGACGTCGCCGTCGGCTTCGACAACTGGCGCAAGACCTTCGCGTACGCGGCGGACTCGGGCGGTTTCCCGCTGCCGGTGCTGATCGAGAACACCGCCGGCGGCGACAACGCCTGCGCCCGGCACCTCGACTCGCTGGCCCGGCTCTGGGATGCGCTCGGCGACCACGAGGTCGGCTTCTGCCTGGACACCTGCCACGCGTACGCCGGCGGCGAGGAACTGCTGGGCCTGGTCGACCGGGTGAAGGCGATCACCGGCCGGATCGACCTGATCCACGCCAACAACTCCAAGGGTGCGTTCAACTCCGGCCAGGACCGGCACGACAACCTGACCGGCGGCACCATCGACCCGGAGCTGCTGGTGGCGGTGATCCGCGCGGCGGGCGCGCCGGTGATCGTGGAGACTCCGGGCGGCGTCGAGGGCCAGACCGCCGACATCGCGTTCCTGCGCGGGCAGTTGGGCGCGGCGGCGTGACGACCGAGCAGTCCGGCACCACCGGCCGCCGGCCCGGCGCCGAGTCCCGTGAGGACGGCGGCGCGGCTGCGCAGGACCGGCCGGACGCGAAGGAGGCAGCTGAGGCGCCCTCGTCCGGCAAGGCCGAGGCGACCGACACGGCGGACGCCGGGTCCGGGGCCGGAACCACGGACGAGGCCGCCGCGAAGAAGGCCGAGAGCGGGGACAAGAGCGTAACGGGCACGGCCGGCGAGAAGCCCGCCGATCCCTGGTCCGCGTTCGGGCCCGCGCCGGAGCCGGTGCTCGGCCGGGCCCGCCGGGCGGTCCGCGCGGTCGGCCGGTTCCTGGCGCACGAGTGGACGCTCGCCGCCGTCGCCGCGCTGGCGCTGGCCGCGGCGATGACCTGGCCCACGTTGCGCTATCCGCGGCACACACTGCCGCAGGACTACTGGGATCCGAGCCTGCAGGCGTGGCAGATGGCGTGGTCCGGCCACATCCTGCGGACCGACCCGGCGATGCTGTGGCACGCGAACACGTTCTATCCGGAGAACTGGAGCTTCGCGTTCTCCGACACGCTCCTCGGGTACGCCCCGGCCGGCCTGATCGGGGTCGGCCCGGAGCACGCCGTGCTGCGCTACAACATCATGTTCGTGCTGGCGCACGCGCTCGCAGCGTTCGGCGCGTACGTGCTGGCCCGGCAGCTCGGCGCGGGCCGCATCGGCGGCGCGGTGGCCGGGGCGAGCTTCGCCTACGCGCCGTGGCTGCTGGCCCAGGCGGGGCACCTGCACATCCTCTCCAACGGCGGCATCCCGCTGGCGCTGGCCATGCTGGCCCGGGGTCACGGCTGGTCGCTGCGGTACGGCTACCGGCCGCGCCGTCGGCACGCGGGCTGGGCGTTCGCCGGGTGGCTGGTGGCCGCGTGGCAGCTCAGCCTGGGGTTCGGCATCGGGCTGCCGTTCGCGTACATGCTGGCCGGGACCGGTGTGGTCTCGGTGGTGCTGTGGTTCGTGCGGCGACGCCGGGTGAAGCGTCCGTTCGGGCGGCGGCTGTTCCTGGCCGACGTGTTCGGCGGGCTCGCCTTCGCCGCGGTGGGCGCGGCGCTGGCGGTGCCGTACTTCAAGGTCGCCGAGCTGCACCCGAACGCGGAGCGGACGCTCGGTGACATCGGGCTCTACTCGCCGCCGGCGAGCGGCTTCTTCACCGCGCCGGCCGAGTCCCGGGTCTGGGGCGGGCTGCACGAGGGCGCCCGCGCCGTGCTGCCCTGGCACCCGGAGATGACGCTGCTGCCGGGCTTCGCGCTCTACGCGCTCGCCGCCGGTGGCCTGTTCTTCTCGGTCTGGCGGGTCCGGCACCGGATCTTCCTGCTCGCCGGGGTGCTCGTGACGATGGCGCTGGCGATGGGCACCCGGTTCTTCGGCGGCCGGTTCACCTACGTGCCGTTGTTCGACTACCTGCCGGGCTGGAGCGGGCTGCGCACGCCGGGCCGGATGATGCTCTGGACCACGCTGCTGCTGGGTCTGCTCGCGGCCGGCGCGGTCACCGCGTTCTGCATGCGGGTACGCGAGCTGGCCGCCGAACGGGTGCCGCCGTGGCCGGGCCCGTGGCTGCGCCTGGCCACGCTGCTGCCGTTGGCGCTGGTGCTCGTGGAAGGGCTGAACGCCACGCCGCAGCCGGTGGTGCCGCGGCAGCCGGCGGCGATGCGGACCGTCGACGGCCCGATGCTGGTGCTGCCGAGCAGCCAGAACCTGGACCAGCCGGTGATGCTCTGGTCCACCGACCGGTTCCAGCCGATGGTCAACGGCGGCAGCGGTTTCACGCCGCGTTCGCAGGCTCAGATCCGCGAGGCGACCGTCAGCTTCCCGGACTACGCGAGCGTCGACTACCTGCGGCAGATCGGCGTGAAGAACGTGGTCGTGCTGCGCGACGAGCTGGAGGGCACCCCGTGGGAGGGGATGCTCGACCGGCCGGTCGACACGCCGGGCGTGACCCGGGAGCAGGTCGGCGAGGCGGTCGTGTTCCGGCTGTAGACCGGAACACGACCGTCTCGGTCACACCGGCACGGGTTCGGCGGGCCGTTCGGCGGCTCGTGCCCGCCAGCGCTGATGCCAGGGCGCGTCGGGCGCGCCGTCGAGCACCCCGCCGTCCGGGTCGTCGTCGTAGGTGTGCCGGACGACATCCAGTTCGGGCCGCATGATGTCCCGGATCACGAACCCGCAGAGCACCACCACGGTGATCAGGCGCAGGCTCGACGCCAGCACGAAGACGCCCTCGGGGAAGACCGGCCGGGACATGGCCGTGCCGAGCAGTTCGCCGTAGAACGCGGCGAAGTAGCAGACCTCGGCGACCTGCCAGGCCAGGAACGCGCCCCAGCGCGGCCGGGCGAGCACCGCGAGCGGCAGCAGCCAGAGCACGAACTGCTGGGACCACACCTTGCTGAAGATGAGGAACGCGGCGACCACCAGGAAGGCGAGCTGGGCCAGCCGGGGGCGGCGCGGCGCGAGCAGGGCCAGCCCGGCCACGCCGAGGCAGGCCAGCCCGAAGAGCAGGTACGACAGCCAGTTGAGGGTGGGGATGTTCGCGTTGAGCCACTCGAAGGGCCCGAGTTCGCCCGGTGCGGACGGGCTGATCCGGCCGTCCAGGTAGCGGCCGATGTACCAGAGCGTGCCCCAGTCGATCGGGCGCGTGGTGTTCAGGTCGAAGAAGCGTTCCCAGTTCTCCCGGTAGGGGATCGCCACCGGCAGGTTCACCGCCACGAGCGTCACCAGCGCGGTCGCCGTGGCGACGAGCCCGGCCAGCATTCTGCCGGCGCGCAACGCGAGGACCAGGATCGGCCCGAGGAGGAACAGCGGCCACATCTTGGCCGCGCCGCCCAGTCCGATGAGGACGCCGGCCACGCCGGGCAGCAGCAGCGCGTACCGGTCGGGGCGGGCGCGCGCCCAGGCCAGCAGGCCGAACGCGGCCAGGCCGATGGCGAGCAGGTCCCAGTTGACGGTGGCGGTGAGCACCAGAGCCGGGGAGAGCGCGAACAACGCGGCGTCCCAGGGTCGTCGTCGGCGCAGGCTGAGGATCACGGCGACGGTGGCGACCGCGAGCGCGCCGAGCACCAGCGCGTTCAGGTTGTAGAACCACTGGCCCTGGTTGATGGCGGGGTTGTCGGCACCGAGGGCGTGAACCGGCAGACCGAGAGCGCCCATGAAGTAACCGGTCAGCACCGGGTACTCCACCGGATGGTCGGCGTAGGGCACCTTGCCCTCGTTGAGCCCTTCGGCGTAGTAGAGGGCGAGCACGTCCGTGTAGCACATCCGGGTGTACTGGATGTTGTTCTGCCAGGCGCCGTCCTGGCAGGGCGATTTCTGCACCCAGTGCAGGGCCAGCGTGAGGCAGACGAGCGCCAGCACGATCCGGCCGGCGGTCCAGAAGCGGCTCTCCCGGTCGGCGGGCCGGTCCAGGGCGACGGCGTGGTCGCCGAGCGGCCCGCCGATCAGACCGGAGGCGCCCCGGACGAACCAGTCCGAGCGGGACGGGTGGTCCACCGTCTCTGCGGATCGTGGCGCCGCCTCGGACGCGCCGGGCTCATCGATGCCTGCGGGCGACTGGGTGCTCATGGAGAGGCATCCTGCCGTACACCGGGGGTCGCCGTCCCGTCGCGCGCGGAGAAATTCCGGTACGCGAAACGCGGCGGCGGCCGGACCCGAGGTCCGGCCGCCGCCGTCAGGTGGTACGCGTCAGTTCTGTCGTGTCGGTGGTGTGCTCGGTAGCAGCCCGCCGCCACCACCGCCGCCACCGGGACGTCCACCGCCTCCGGGGAGCCCGCCCCCGCCGGGCGTTCCACCCTGGTCACCGCCACCGGGGGTGCCGCCGCCGGGCGTGCCGCCGGGGCAGAACAGGCCCAGCGGGTCGCAGTTCGGGCCGCCCGGCTGGCCGGGCTCGTTCGTCGGCGGCGGTGCCTCGCCGTTGCCGGTGTCGTCCTCGCCGACGTTCGCCGCGGGCGGGAACTCCTCTTTGTCCTTGCCCTTGAGCGCGTCGTTCATGAAGCGCTGGAAGATGTCACCCGGCATCCGGGCGCCGCTGATGTCCCGGCCGTCCTTGTACTTGATCGCCTTGCGGTCCTTGGCGTTGCCGACCCAGACCGCGGTGGCGAGCTGTGGCGTGTAGCCGATCATCCAGGCGTCACCGTTGCGGGTGGTCTTGTCACCGAGTTCCCAGGTGCCGGTCTTCTCGGCGACCTGGCGGCCCTCCTCGAGCTTCTTGTTGATCTGGCCCGGGTACTGCTTCAGCACGGACGTCACGTCGGCGACGATCTCCTTGTCGATCCGCTGCTGCCCCTTGAGCTTCTCCCCGCCGACCGTGTCCCACTTGCCGGTGTCCGGGTTCTGCTTCTGCACCAGCTTCACGAAGTGCGCCTTGTGGTAGACGCCCTGGTTGGCGAACGTGGCGACGCCGTTGGCGTGGTCGAGCACCGTGATCGGGTACTGGCCGTAGCCGAGGACGTGGAAGAACGGCGACGGAGCCAGGTCCTTCGGGTCGGCCTTGGTCAGGTCGTGCGCCTTGGCCGGGTTGGTGTCGGTCTGCCACATGGTGGTGACGCCGGCCTGCTTGGCCATGTCGAGCACCTTGTCCGGGCCGATCTTCTCGGTGATGTAGTAGAACGGCACGTTCAGCGACTTCAGCGTCGACAGTTCGAGCGTGCAGGAGTCACCGCAGGAGACCTTGTCCGCGCCGGCGTTGCTGACCTTGAACTTGGTGCCCTTCGGCGTGAACGCCGTGCCCTTCCACCGGGACTTGAGGGAGATGCCTTCCTTGAGCGCTGCGGCGAGCGTGTAGATCTTGAAGCTCGAACCCGGCGAGTGACCGCCGCTGACCACGCCGTTGTCGACGTTCTTCCCGGCGTAGTCGGTGCCGGTGCCGTTGTCCCCGCCGTAGTAGGCCAGCACCCGGCCGGTCTTCGGGTCGATGGCCACCACGGCGGCCATCAGGTTCGGCGGCTGGCCGGCGAGTTCGGAGCCCTTCTTGGCCCGCTGGGCCGCGGCGAGCGCCGCCTCCTGCATCTTCTGGCTGATGGTGGTTGTGATCTTGTAGCCGCCGCGGCTGAGCGCCTTGGCGCACAGCGGCTTCTTCTCGGTCGCCTCGGCCTCGTTGTCGGTGCAGAGCTTCATCTCGCGCAGTTCCTGCGAGACGTAGTTGACGATGTTGCCGTACGGGGTGTCGATGCCGAAGCCACCGCCGCTGTTCTTCGACGGCTTCGCGATGTTCTTCGGGTACTCGGTGGGGTGCTGCGGCATGTTCGGCGCATCAAGCCACTTCTCCGTGATCATGCCGTTGACCACGTAGTTCCACCGGTCCAGCGCGGCGGTCGGGTTGATCGCCGGATCGTAGCCCTGGTGGGTGGCGCTCGGCTCCGGCTGCTTGATCAGGGCGGCGAGCACCGCGGCCTCGGCCACGGTCAGGCTCTTGACGTCCTTGCCGAAGTAGGTCCGCGCCGCCGCCTGGATGCCGTACGCGCCGCGGCCGAAGTAGATGACGTTCAGGTAGTGCTGCATGATCACGCGCTTGTCGTACTTGTCGTTCAGCTTGGAGGCGAGGATCGCCTCCTTCACCTTGCGGCCGTACGTGTCCTGGTTCAGGTTCTCGAACGCGTTGCGCGCGTACTGCTGGGTGATGGTCGAGGCGCCCTGCTTGTCGCCGCCGGTGAGGTTGTTCCACGCGGCCCGGGCGATGCCCTTGTAGTCCACACCGGAGTGCTTGTAGAAGTTCCGGTCCTCAGCCGCGGCGACCGCGTGCTGGACGTGCTCCGGGATCTGGTCGATGGTGACCAGCTGGCGGTTCTGGTCGCCGATCCGGGCGATGGCGGTCTTGCCGCTCGAGTCGTAGATGGTGGTGGACAGCGGCGGAATGGTGTCCTCCGGGAGCACCACCTTGGTGGAGTACCAGGTGAAGCTCACCACGCCGATGCCGGCGAGCATGATGAACACGGCGAAGCCGGCGATCAGGATGTTGATCCGGCGGCGCTTCTTCGCCCGCGCCGGGTCCTCACCGCGGCCACGCCGGCCGGGGCCGGTCGGACCACCGGGACCACCGGGGCCGCCGCCGGAGGCGCCGGGCACCCGGGCCCGGCCACCGACCGCCGCCGCGCCGACGCTCGCGCGTGCGCCCACGCTCGCGCGCCCGCCGACGCCGGCCGCGCCGACGCTCGCCGCGCCCACCGAGGCACGTCCGGCCGGAGCGGCCGGGGAGACCGGCACCGACGCCCGGCCGGCGCCCGCGCGTCCGGAGGCGCCGGGTGCCGGCGAGACGGGCACCGAGGCCCGGCCGCCCGCGCCGGCCCGGCCGACCGGGGCCGCGCCTGCCGCTCCGCGCGGCGCCGGAGCGGCGCCACCGACCGAGGCCCGGCCGCCCGCGCCGTACGGTGTCGCGGAGGCGCGCGCCGAGGCGCCGCCCTGGGCCGCGCCGGACCAACCGTTCCCGCCCCGGCTCCCTTCGGAACCGGGGTCGCCGTTCGGGCCCGGGATCTGGGCCCGCCCACGCGAAGAACTGGGATCGCCGTAGTTCATTCCTCACACCCTGCCGGTCGCGGTGGGGCGCGGGGGCGCCGCCACCGGGTTGCCGTGAGCTGGAACACGGGACGTTACCCGCCGGCCGCGCCAGCGATCGCCCGTCAAATCCGATCTATTCGGACCAATTACGCGTAAGGGCTGTCGATCCTGCCGCCCGGGGAATGGGCCGGCAGTGATCGGGACAGCCGCGTTCACCGTTGCGCCTCTCGCCTTCGCCGAGGGGTGGAGCCGTTGGCCGCGACCGACTCGTCCGCGTCCTCCGCCTCGCCCGCGAGACCGTCCCGGCCGAGCAGGAACTGCTCGACCAGGTGGTTCCAGTCGCAGCCGGGGCAGACCTCCACCACGAACACCTGGAACTCACGCAGCGTCATGGCCAGGACGGGCAACTCGGCCCGGGTACGCGCCTGGCCGGCCGACTGCTTGAGTTCGTCACCGTAAATGTAGTGGACGTGGATCAGGTTCTCGCTGCGGCAGATCGGGCAGCGGCGGTCGGTCGGCTCGCCGTGGAAGCGAGCAGCGTTCTTCAGGTACGGCGAGGCGTCGCAGACGTCGTACGTGCCGATCCGCCCGGCGAGCAGTTCACGCAGCACAGCCCGCTTCTGAAGCGAGTAGTCGACGACCTGGCGCTGCGTACGCATGCGGCAAAGGGTACGCGCTCCGGCGAACCCAGGCGACCATGGTCACGATGCGTGAGGACCGCGTCGCGTAAGCAGGGGTTTGCCCCACCCTTCCCTCTCCGCTAACGTGCGATGTATCGGTTCGATACATCGCGGTGGTTAGCGCTCCGCGCAGGGGGAAAGAGGGGATGGCCCGTGCTCGAGCTCGCCATCCTCGGCCTCCTGCAGGAGGCGTCGATGCACGGCTACGAGCTGCGCAAGGAGCTGACCGCCAAGCTCGGTGCCATCCGGGCGGCGATCAGCTACGGCTCGCTCTACCCGACCCTGCGTCGGCTGCAGGCGGCGGGATGGATCGCCGAAGCGGCCGAGACACCCGCGACCGCCGAGGAGGTTCCCGCGCTGACCAGCCGACGCGGTCGGGTGGTCTACACCATTACCGCGGAGGGCAAGGAACGCTTCGCCCAGCTGATAGCGCAGGCTGGACCCGAGACGTACGACGACACGGGCTTCGGCGTGCACTTCGCGTTCTTCGCCCGGACCGACCAGGCCACCCGGCTCCGGATCCTGGAAGGTCGTCGCCGCAAGATCGAGGAACGTCGCGAAGGTCTTCGTGACGTGCTCGGCCGGGCAGCCGAGCGCCTCGACGCGTACACCCTGGAACTGCAACGCCACGGGCTCGACGCCTGTGAGCGCGAGGTCCGCTGGCTGGAGGAGCTCATCGCCAACGAGCGCTCCGGCCGGGCCCCCGCCGACCCGCGACCCGGGACGGCCGGTGGCCGAGGAGACAACGACAGCCCGCCCACGCCTGGAACGTCCAGGAAAGAGCGGCCGTGATGAAGAAGAAGGAGGCAGACGCTATGGGCTCCGTCCGCGTCGCCATCGTCGGTGTGGGTAACTGCGCCTCGTCCCTCGTACAGGGCGTGGAGTACTACCGGAACGCCGACCCGAACGACCGCGTCCCGGGTCTCATGCACGTCACCTTCGGCGACTACCACGTCTCGGACGTGAAGTTCGTCGCGGCGTTCGACGTGGACGCCAAGAAGGTGGGCATGGACCTCGCGGAGGCGATCGTCGCCAGCGAGAACAACACGATCAAGCTGTGCGACGTGCCGCCGACCGGCGTCACCGTGCAGCGCGGCCCGACCTTCGACGGTCTCGGCCAGTACTACCGCGAGATCGTCGAGGAGTCGGACGCCAAGCCGGTCGACGTGGCGCAGGCGCTGCGCGACGCGCAGGTCGACGTGGTCGTCTCCTACCTCCCGGTGGGCTCCGAGGAGGCCGACAAGTTCTACGCCCAGGCCGCGATCGACGCCGGCTGCGCGTTCGTGAACGCCCTGCCGGTCTTCATCGCCTCCGACCCGGAGTGGGCGAAGAAGTTCACCGACGCCGGTCTGCCGATCGTCGGCGACGACATCAAGAGCCAGGTCGGCGCCACCATCGTGCACCGCGCCCTGGCGAAGCTCTTCGAGGACCGCGGGGTCGAGCTGCTGCGCACGTACCAGCTCAACTTCGGCGGCAACATGGACTTCATGAACATGCTGGAGCGCAACCGCCTGGTCTCGAAGAAGATCTCGAAGACCCAGTCGGTGACCTCCCAGATCCCGCACGAGATGAGCAAGAGCGACGTGCACATCGGCCCGTCCGACCACGTGCCGTGGCTGGACGACCGCAAGTGGGCGTACATCCGCCTGGAGGGCCGTTCCTTCGGTGACACCCCGCTCAACGCGGAGCTGAAGCTCGAGGTGTGGGACTCGCCGAACTCGGCCGGTGTCATCATCGACGCCGTCCGCGCCGCGAAGATCGCGCTGGACCGGAAGATCGGTGGCCCGATCCTCTCCGCCTCCTCGTACTTCATGAAGTCCCCGCCGGAGCAGTACGCCGACCACGACGCGCACGCCGCCGTCGAGGCGTTCATCGCCGGCGAGATCGAGCGCTGACGCGCTGACACGCAAGAAAGAAGGCCGGGTCCGTGCGGACCCGGCCTTCTTTCCTCGCGTACGTCAGGACCAGGCTCGCCGCAGCGCCACTGATGCCTCCAGCTCCAGCAGCGTCACCTTGCGCGGCAGCCCGCCACCGAAGCCGACCAGCTTGCCGCCCGCGCCGACGATCCGGTGACAGGGCACGATCACCGGCACCGGATTGCGGTTGCAGGCCACCCCGACCGCCCGGGCGCCGCCGGGATCTCCGACCGCCTTCGCCACCTCGCCGTAGGTCTTCGTCTCCCCGTACGGGATGCGGGTCATCTCCCGCCACACCGCGCGCTCGAACTCCGAGCCCCGGGGCGCCGACACCGGCACCGTGAACTCGGTCAGCTCACCGGCGAAGTACGCCCGCAGCTCCGCCACCGCCAGCCGGGCCACCGCGTCACCGGGTTCGTCGGCCGCCCCGTCCACCCGGCCGAAGTGCGCGCCGCGCACCGCGTCGTCGTCGGTGCCGACGGAGAACTCCCCGATCGGCGAGTCGAGCACGGTCCAGCGCATGGCATCCATTGTCGCGCGCCCGCCGGCATCGCCTCGCTGAGGGCGGGCTGGACGACCGCTGAGCGAAGTCGATGTTGCACGGCGTCGATACCGTGCAGGTCATGGCCACCGGGACGCTCATCTTCCTGATCATCGGCGGGGTCGGTGTCGGCGTGCTGACGCTCGCCCTGCTCGGCTCGGGAGTGCTCCACCTCGGCCAGCCGGACGTCGACGGGCCGGTGTCGCTGGAGGCGGCCGCCGGGTTCACCGGGGCGTTCGGTTTCGGCGGCGCGATCGTCAACGAGCTGCTCGGGGGCCGTACCCCCGGAATGATCGCGGCGGCGGTGGCCGCCGGCGCGCTCGCCGCCGTGCCCACCGGCTGGCTGGCGGCGCGGCTGAGCCGCGCGGCCCGCAACATGCGCACGGACGCCACACCCACCCGCGACCACCTGGCCGGCGCGATCGGCCTGGTGGTGACGCCGATCCCCAGCGGCGGCTACGGCGAGGTGCGGGTACGCCTCGCCGGCCAGCCGGTGAAGCTCAACGCCCGCGCCGACGGGCCGATCCCGGTCGGCACCCGGATCTTCGTGGTCGAAGCACTGAGCGAGACCAGCGTGCACGTCGAGACCTACTGACACACCACCACACAGACGGGAACGCCCATGCCCCTGCTCGTCGCCATCGGCGGCGCGGTCCTCCTCGCCGTCGTCCTCGTCCTATTCGTGCTCTCCCGGATCAAGGTGGCCGGGCCGAACCAGGCGTTCATCGTCACCGGCCGCAAGGGCCGCACCACCCAGACCGCCGACGGCGCCCGCTCCACCGACATGTCCGGGCAGAAGGTCGTGCTCGGCGCCTCGGTGTTCGTGCTGCCGGTGGTGCAGAAGCTCCAGTCGCTCGACCTGTCCAGCCGCCGGATCGACGTCAGCATCCGGGGCGCGGTGAGCAAGCAGGGCATCCGCACCGAGCTGCACGGCGTGGCGATCGTGAAGGTCGGCGGCACCGAGGACGCGATCCGCGCCGCCGCCCAGCGCTTCCTGAACCAGCAGGAGGAAATCGACAACTTCACCCGCGAGGTGCTGGCCGGCGCGCTGCGCTCGATCGTCGGGCGGCTCACCGTCGAGGAGATCATCCGGGACCGGGCGGCGTTCGCCAGCGCGGTCGCCGAGGAGGCCGAGCACTCGATGACCAACCAGGGCCTGGTGCTGGACACGTTCCAGCTCCAGGACATCCTGGCCGAGGGCTCCTACCTCCAGGATCTGGGGCGGCCGGAGGCGGCCCGGGTGCTCAAGGACGCGGCCATCGCCGAGGCGCGGGCCCGGCAGCAGGCCGAGCAGGAGCGGCTGCTCGCCGAGGAGGCGATCGCCGAGGCCAACCGGAACCTGGCGCTCAAGCAGGCCGGCATCCAGGCCGAGATCGACGCGGCAAAGGCGAAGTCGGCCGCGGCCGGGCCGCTCGCGCAGGCCGAGCGGGACCAGGCGATCCTCTCCGAGCAGCAGAAGGTGGCCGAGCGCAACGCCGAGCTGAAGCAGCGCCAGCTCGACACCGAGGTGCGCAAGCCGGCCGACGCGGCCCGGTACAAGGTCGAGCAGGAGGCCGAGGCGGCCCGCAACGCGGCGGTGCTCAACGCCGACGCGCAGCGGCAGGCCACCATCGCCGCCGCCCAGGCCTCCGCCGAGCAGGCCCGCCTCACCGGTGAGGGCGAGCGGGCCCGCCGGGCCGCGCTGGCCGAGGCGAACGCGATCGAGGGCGCCAAGGAGGGCGAGGCCGAGCAGCGCCGTCGTTCCGCGATCGCCGAGGCGGTCGAGCGGGAGGGCCAGGCCGAGGCGGCGGCCATCCTCGCCAAGGGTCAGGCCGAGGCCGACGCGATGGCCCGCAAGGCCGAGGCGTTCGCCGCGTACGGCGAGGCGGCCGTTCTGGACCTGCTGGTCAAGGTGCTGCCCGAGGTGGTCGGCGCGGCCAGCGCCCCGATCGGCGCGATCGACAAGATGACAGTGATCTCCACCGACGGCGCCTCGTCGCTGACCAAGTCCGTGGCCGGCAACGTCGCCCAGGGCCTCCAGCTCGGCAGCGACCTGACCGGCATCGACCTGGCCGGGCTCCTCGCGCGGCTGGGCAGCAGCGCGCAGAACAACGGCAAGACCACTGTGGACGGCACCGCCGTCACCCAGTGACGACGGACGCCCGCCGGTTCCCCTCGGGGAGCCGGCGGGCGTCGTGCGGTGGTGCGGATCAGAGCACGGCGATGACGAACTTCTCGCCCTCGCCCAGATCGTAGGGCGGGCCGCCCCAGTCGATGGTCCGGCTGGCGATGAGCTGGCTGGTGCCGGCGCTGCCGGCGGTGACCGCCTTCTCGTTGATGTTCGCGTAGAGGTAGACCGAGCCGTCGGCGTTGTAGTGGAGGAGCGACAGCCCCTCCCACGCGCCGATCGAGGCACCCCGGGCGATCAGCGGCTTCGCCCCGGCGCTCTCCGCCGTCACGAACTTGCCGTTGATCTGGGCCTTCAGGCCGAAGGTGCCGAAGCCGTCACCGACGTTCACCAGCTCGTACTTCTCCCAGGCGCCGACGGTCGCGGAGCGGGCGATCAGCGGCTTCGCCCCGGCGCTCTCCGCCGTCACGAACTTGCCGCTGACCACCGACTTGATGCTCACCAGCGGCGCCGGGGCGTCGAAGTCGAACTTCTCGGCGGTGCCGATCGCGGTCTTGCTCGCGATCAGCGGCGAGGTGGTGCTGGGCGCGGTGACGTACCTGCCGTTGATCGCCGCCTTCAGGCTGATCGTGCCGTCGGTGTTGTCGATGATCTGGAACCTCTCCCAGGCGCCGATGGTGGCCGCGCGGGCGATCAGCGGCTTCACGCCGGCGCTCTCCGCCGTGACGAACTTGTTCGTGACCCGCGCCCGCAGGCCGAACAGCCCTCCGCCGGCGTCGACCACGTCGTACTTCTCCCAGGCCCCGATGGTGGTGCCGCGGGCGATCAGCGGCTTCGCCCCGGCGCTCTCCGCCGTGACGTACCGGCCGTTGCCCCGGGCCTTGAGCCCGTACGAGCCGCGCGCCGTCGCCGCCGCGCCAATGTGCAGCAGCCGGTCGGTGGAGCCCATGATGTCGTGCACCGCCCCGCCGATGCCGGTGGTCACGACCGAGTCCCGCACCTGCTGCGGCGACCAGCCCGGGTGCTCCTCCAGCAGCAGCGCGGCGGCGCCCGCCACGTGCGGGGACGCCATCGAGGTGCCGCTCATCGACTCGGTACCGGCGCTGGTGCCGGCCCTGGCCGAGACGATGCCGGTGCCGGGGGCGAACAGGTCCAGGCAGCGGCCGTAGTTGGAGAACCAGGCACGCATGTCCACCCGGTCGGTGGCGCCGACCGTGATGGCGGCGGGCACGCTCGCCGGCGAGGACTCGCAGGCGTTCGACATGCTGTTGCCGGCGGCGACCGCATACGTGATGCCGGAAGCGATCGAGCGGGCGACCGCGTCGTTCACGGCCTGGTCGACGCGGCCGACGCCGAGGCTCATGTTCGCGACGGACGGCCCGGTGGCGTTGGTGGTGACCCATTCGATGCCGGCGATCACCTGCTCGCTGTCGCCCTCGCCGTCGCAGTTGAGGACCCGGACGGCGACCATCTCGACGGCCTTCGCGACGCCGTACGTCGTACCGCCGATCGTGCCCGCCACGTGGGTGCCGTGCCCGTGGCAGTCCTGGGCGACGTTGTCCTGCTCGACGGCGTCGTAGCCGTTGCGGGCCCGCCCGCCGAAGTCCTGGTGGTCGATGTCGATGCCGGTGTCGATCACATAGGCGGTCACCCCGGCGCCGGTCGCCGGATAGGTGTACTTGCCGTCGGTCCGGGTCTTGAGCTGGTCGATGCGGTCCAAGCCCCACGGCGGGGTGGTCTGGGTGCCGGCGGTGCTCCAGCGCTGGACCTGCTGGACGTACTCGACGTCCGGGTCGGCGGCGAGCCGCGCGGCCTGCCGGGCGTCCATCGTGGCGGAGTAGCCGTTCAGCGCCTTGCCGAAGACCCGGCGGACGGTGCCGCCGTGCTCGCCGGCCAGCGCGGAGGCGGCGGACTTCACCTTGGCCGGGGTGGTCTTGCCCTTCTTGAGGACCACGATGTAGCGGCCGGACACCGCCTCGGCCGTGCCGGCGCCGCGGAGCGACGGTCGCTTCGGGTCGGCCAGGGCGGGGCCGGCGACTGTGGCGCAGAGGATGGAGGTGGCGCTGGTGAGGGCGAGCCCCACGAGCGCGGAGCGGCGCAGGCCGCCGTGACGTGTCATGAATTGACTCCCCGTATCCAGCGACCGTCCGGAGCGGACGGGCGGATGAGATCGGAACAGCCGCATTTGTCGATTCGGCGGCTGCCGATGACTCATCATGCGGGAGACATCGACCGGAACGGGTCAACCGTTCGGTCGACACGCCGCCGTATCGTCGTCAGATCACGGACGCCGGTCTCAGCTGGTGATGCCCTCGTCGCGTGCCCAGCGCAGCAGCTCCGCCTCGGCTTCGTCGCGGTCCAGCGGGCCGCGCTCCAGACGCAGCTCCTTCAGGTACTGCCAGGCGCGGCCGACCACCGGCCCCGGCGGTACGCCGAGCAGCTCCATGATCGCGTTGCCGTCCAGGTCGGGCCGGACCCGGGCCAGGTCCTCCTCGGCGGCGATCCGGGCGATCCGCTCCTCCAGCGCGTCGTAGTCGGCCGCGAGCTGGGCGGCCTTGCGCCGGTTGCGGGTGGTGCAGTCGGAGCGGGTCAGCTTGTGCAGCCGGGACAGCAGGTCACCGGCGTCGGTGACGTACCGGCGCACCGCCGAGTCGGTCCACTCGCCGCGGCCGTACCCGTAGAAGCGCAGGTGCAGCCCGACCAGCTTGACCACCTGGGAGGTGATCTCCTTGGAGTAGCGCAGCGCCTTCATGCGGTTCTTGGTGAGCCGGGCGCCGACCACCTCGTGGTGGTGGAAGCTGACCCGGCCGTCCGCGCCGACCGCCTTGGTGGCGGGCTTGCCGACGTCGTGCATCAGCGCGGCCATGCGCAGCACGAAGTCGCAGCCGTCGGACTCCATCGACATGGCGTTGCTGACCACTGTGAGCGTGTGCTCGTAGACGTCCTTGTGCTGGGCGTGCTCGTCGATGGTGAGCTTCAGCCCGGTCAGCTCGGGCAGGAAGCGCTCGGCCAGCCCGCTGTCGACCAGCAGGCGCAGCCCGGTGATCGGGTCGGCGCCGCAGAGCAGCTTGGTGAACTCGTCCCGGATCCGCTCGGCGGTGATCCGGTCCAGGTCGCCGGCCATCTCGGTCATGGCCGCGCGGACGTCCGGGTGGACGGCGAAGCGGAGCTGGGCGGCGAACCGGGCCGCGCGCAGCATCCGCAGCGGGTCGTCGCGGAACGACTCCTGCGGCGTTCCGGGGGTACGAATGACCTTTTCGGCCAGGTCGGCCAGCCCGCCGTACGGGTCGGTGAACCGGTGGTCGGGGAGGCTGACCGCCATCGCGTTGACTGTGAAGTCGCGGCGCTTGAGGTCTTCGGTCAGGCTGGTGCCGTACTGCACCACCGGGTTGCGGCTGACCTGGTCGTAGACCTCCGCGCGGAACGTGGTGATCTCCAGGTTGAGGCCGTCGCGCTGGCAGGCGATGGTGCCGAACTCGCGTCCGGTCTCCCAGATCGACTCGGCCCAGCCGCGGATGACCTTGATGGTCTCGTCCGGGTGGGCGTCGGTGCAGAAGTCGAGGTCGTTGCCGAGCCGGCCGAGCAGCGCGTCGCGGACGGATCCGCCCACCAGGTGCAGTTCGTGACCGGCCTGGGCGAAGCGCCGGCCCAGCTCGTCGGCGACCGGTGAGACTCGGAGCAGTTCGGCGACGGCGTTGCGCTGCGCGGCGGTCAGTTCGCGGCGGTCGGCGGCGTGGGAGGCGGAGGCTTCGGACATGGGATCGCCAGCCTATCGGGCCGGAGGTGGATCGACCGCGCCGGGCGCGGGTAACGGGCCCGGGTTGACTAAGGTTCCGGTTGGGCGGGGCCGGCCGGGCCCGGTCGCCACGTACCCCTTGGAGGCTGGCAGATGAGCGGCGGGCTCTACCGCAGCGCGAACGCGCACGGCGGCGGCCTGCCGCCGGACGACGGCGCCACCTTCATCTCGGCCGAGCCGCTGAACCAGCCCGCCGTCGAGGCCGTCGCGCCGCCGCAGGAGGTGGTCGCCGAGACCAGCGCCGCGGCGAACAGCGCGGTGATGGCCATCGGCAGCCTGGTGAGCCGCGGTACGGGGTTCGTCCGCAACCTGATGATCGGCGCCGCGCTCGGCACCATGGTCGGCGACGCGTTCACCACCGCCCAGTTCCTGCCCAACCAGGTGTACGAGTTCCTGCTCGGCGGCGTGCTGACGAGCGTCCTGGTTCCGGTGCTGGTCCGCCGCCGCAAGATCGACGCGGACCGGGGCGAGGCGTACGCGCAGCGCCTGCTCACCCTCGCGGTGCTGGCGCTGGCCGCGACCGCGCTGATCGCGGTGCTGCTGGCCCCGGTGCTGACCGCCGTGTACGCGGCCGGTGGCGACGACGCGGCGTACACCACGCTCGTCACCCGGCTGTCGTACCTGATGCTGCCGATGCTGTTCTTCACCGGCATCAGCGCGTTGATCGCCGCGGTGCTGAACACCCGGGGGCACTTCGCCGCCCCGATGTGGGCGCCGATCCTCAACAACCTCGTCTCGATCGGCACGTTCGGCCTGTACATCGTCGTCTTCGGCGCGACCGGCCTCCGGCCCGACGAGGTGGGCTGGGACCGGATCCTGCTGGTCGGCGGCGGCACGCTGCTGGGCGTGGCGGTGCAGGCGATCGGCCTGCTGCCCGCACTGCGCAAGGTCGGCTTCCGGTGGAAGGCGCGGTTCGACTTCCGCGAGCTGGGGCTGCGCGAGCTGGCCCGGCTCGGCGCCTGGATGTTCTGCTACGTCGCGGTCAACCAGCTCGGCCTCTTCGTGGTGGTCAACCTGCTCAACCGGGCCACCGGCGGGGACGGCGAGAACGCCGGCCTGCTGATCTACAACAACGTCTTCCTGCTGCTGATGATGGCGCACGGCATCATCGCCGTCTCGATCATCACCGCGCTGATGCCCCGGATGAGCGCGGCGGCCGCCGAGAACCGGTTCCACGACGTCACCGCCGACCTGTCCCGGGGCACCCGGATGGTCACCGCGGTGCTCGCACCCATCGCGGTCTGCTACGCGGTGCTGGCCGCCCCGATCTCGGTGGTGGTGTTCCGGTACGGCGCGTTCACCGGCGACAACGCGGTGGCCACCTCGACCGTCCTGCTGGTGGCGGCGATCGGCCTGGTGCCGTTCGCGGTGAGCCAGCTCTTCACCTTCGCGTTCTACGCGCTGCCGGACACCCGTACCCCGGCTCTGATCAACATTCCGGTGGTGGCGCTGCGCGTCCTGCTCCAGGTGGGCCTGTTCCTGCTCTTCTCGAACACGTTCGCGGCGGCCGGGATGATGCTCGGCAACGCGGTGTCGTACCTGGCGGCGGCGATCATCTCGGCGGTGCTGCTGCGGCCCCGGGTGGGCCGGATCGGGCTGGGCGGGATCATGCGGACGCTCGGCCGGGTGGTCGTGGCGGCGCTCGGCGCCGCGCTCGTCGGCGTGCTCGTGGTCGCGGTGCTCCCCGGCGACCCGGCGAGTCTGAGCTGGCTCGCCGCCGCGGTCCAGTTGGTGATCGGCGGCGCGGCGATCGGCGCGACCTACCTCGGGCTCGCCATGGTGCTGCGGATCGGCGAGATCACCGAGGTGGTCGGGATGGTCCGGCGGCGCCTCGGGCGTTGACCCGCTCGGTGACCGACGGTGAACGAGGATCACCAGGCTGGGGATACGGCTGTGGATAACTTGGAATTCCGCCGTCCAATGGGCCTCTCGGCCTGTGGACAACCAACCGTACGGACGAGGGAGCGCAGGCCGGGGCGGGGAAAACCTTCCCGCCGCCGCACCGGTACGCCCCTGTGCCGCTTCCTTGCCGTCAACCTCTAGATTGGCGGTGCGTGTCCGGCTTGCCCGCCGGGTGGGCGGGCGACCCGGCCGGGGCCCGTGGCGACTGGCCTTCCGGCCGGTCACAGCGGGAAGATGACATGTCGGAGAACCGGGCATCCCGGGTAAGGTCGCTCTCGACGGGTACGACCGGGATCGACGCGGGTGTCGACACCGCGGCCGTTCCACCGAAGGCAGAGCGGGAAGCCACATGCCCAGCAGCACGGGTCCATCGATCGACGCGATCACCGAGGGAGGACGGGTGACCCAGGTCGGCGAGGGTCAGGAAGCGGAGGAGACCTCTCCTGCGGTCGTGACCTTCGGTGCTCCCACGGTCGGTGAGCTGCTCGCGGAGCGGTACGAACTGGTCGAGCACATCAACAACGACAGCGCGGGCCGGCTGGTCTGGCGCGGTGTCGACGTGGTGCTCCGCCGTCCCGTCGCCGTGGTCCTCCGCTACCCGGGTGGCGACTCCGCCACCGAGATGCTTCAGGCCGCGGTCGCCGCGAGCCGCGTCATCCACCCCAATCTGGTCGGCGTCTACGACGCGATCGACGAGGACGACCGGGCCTACGTGGTCCGCGAGTGGGTCGACGGGCAGTCGCTGCGCGAGATTGTCGCCGCCGACGGGCCGCTGGACCCGGCTCGGGCCACCGCTATCGGCAACGCCGTCGCCAGTGCCCTCGCCGCCGTGCACGCCACCGGCATGGTGCACGGCAATCTCCACCCCGGCACCGTCATGATCAGCGACGACGGCCGGGTGGTGCTCGCCGACGCGCGTACCGACGGGGCGGACAGCCAGGAGAACGACCTGCGCGCGGTCGGCGGGGTGCTCTACTTCGCCCTGACCGGGCACTGGCCGCACGGCGAGGCCCCGCTGCACGGCGCCACCGCCGGGCACGGCCGCGCCGCCCTCCCGGACGCCGTCCGGGACGCCGGTGGCGCCATCGCCGCGCCCCGGCAGATGCGCGCCGGTGTGCCCGCCTACCTCGACGACCTCACCATGGACCTGCTCGACTCGGAGATCGCGCCGCCGTCGTCGGACGTGCTGGCCGCCGAGCTGAGCCGGCTCGACATCCCGGCCGACGAGCAGTTCCTGGAGCAGGCCGGCCCGCTGCGTTTCACGGCCGAGCCCGGCGAGGAGCCCTCCCCGCTGGCTGCGGCCGGCGGTCGCAAGGTCGCCATCGGCATCGCCGGTCTGCTGGCTGTGGCCCTGGTCGGGCTGCTCATCGGCATCAACGCGCTCGGTGGTGGCGACGACGGCGGCAAGGAGCCGGTCGCCCAGCCGTCGAACAGCGCGCCGGTCACCGGGGGCGGGGACGAGCCCGCCGCGCAGGTCCGCAAGCTCACCATCGACGACGTACGGATCATCGACCCGGACGGCGACCGCGCCGAGGTGCGCAACGCCGAGAAGGTGATCGACGGGAACGACGACGAGGGCTGGGAGACCAACAGCTACCGCAACAACGGCAAGTTCGGCGGGATCAAGAAGGGCATGGGCGTCTGGATCGACCTGGGCGCCCCGCACACGGTCAAGCAGCTGGAGGCCACGCTGTCGGCCACCGGCGCCACCGTCGAGCTGCGCACCGGCGCCCGCGGCGACTTCCCGTCCACCTCCGCCGGCGACAAGCAGCTGGTCAACGCCTACTCGACGCTGATCGGTCCGCCGAACGAGGACGGCGGCACCAAGATGATCTTCAACGCCTTCGAGCCCGACCAGAAGTACCAGTACCTGCTGTTCTGGATCACCAAGCTGCCGGCGAAGGACAGCGGCAGCGGCTGGAAGCTCGGCGTCCAGGAGATCGTGGTCCAGGGCTCGTGACCCGGCCGCCGTCCCCGCCGCGCCACCTCCGCCGGATGTGGTGATGGCGGAACGCGACGGCGCACAGCCCGGCCGCCCCGACCTGGAGCTGCTGCGGGCGCACGCGGCAGGTGACCGGGACGCCTTCACCGAGCTGTTCCAGCGGCACCGGGACCGCCTCTGGGCGGTCGCGCTGCGGACGATCGGCGACCGCGAGGAGGCCGCCGACGCCCTCCAGGACGCCATGCTGTCGGCGCACCGCGCCGCGGCCCGGTTCCGGGGCGACTCGGCGGTCACCACCTGGCTGCACCGCATCGTGGTGAACGCCTGCCTGGACCGGATCCGGCGGCGGCAGACCCACGCCACCGTCCCGCTGCCCGACGGCGTGCACACCGACGGCGAACCGG
This sequence comes from Micromonospora sp. AMSO1212t, assembly GCF_008868145.1. Lineage (NCBI taxonomy): Bacteria > Bacillati > Actinomycetota > Actinomycetes > Micromonosporales > Micromonosporaceae > Micromonospora > Micromonospora sp. AMSO1212t. Next base: position 19,404 of record NZ_WBKS01000033.1, on the reverse strand, counting down.
GCCGGCACACCGGCGGTCCGGAACCGGCAGCGCCGGCCCACGACCACGACACCGCGCTCGTGGTCCGGCAGGCGCTCGCGGTACTGCCCGCGGAACAGCGGGCCGCGCTGGTCCTGGTCGACGTGCAGGGCTACCCGGTGGCCGAGGTCGCCGCCATGCTCGGCGTCGCCGAGGGCACCGTGAAGAGCCGCTGCGCCCGCGGCCGGGCCCGCCTCGCCGTGCTGCTCGGCCACCTGCGTACCGGCACCGACGCACCGGCCGGCGACGTGCCGCAGCTCACCTCCGGGAACCGCAGGCGCCCCGAGGGCGTCGGATCCTCGTCGGGAGCGTCCCGTCAGGCCGTCAGCCAGGAGGAGCCGTGACTTCCCGGGAGTTCAGCGAGGTCGACCACGACCTGCTCGCCGACTACCTCGGCGGGGCGCTGGACGGCACCCCCGAGCAGGCGACAGTGGGCCGGCTGGTCGAGCAGGATCCGGCGTGGCGGGCCGCGTACGAGAATCTCGCCGACGCGGTCGACCTGGTCGGCGCCGACCTGGCCGGCTGGGCCGCGGCCCCCGCGCCGGAGATGCCGCAGGCGGTGGCCGACCGGATCACCGCGGCGCTCGCCGGGGCCGGCCCCGCGCTTCGCGACGGTACGCCGGTCGTCCCGGCGCAGCCCGGCGGCGCGAGCCGCCCACCGGGCACGGCACCCCGTACCGACCGGCACAGCGGCCCCGGCCGTCGTCCCCGGCGCTGGGCCCGCATCGCCGGGCCGGTGGCGCTGGCCGCCGCCTCGGTCGCCGCGGTGGGGCTCGGTGTGGGCCGGATGGCCGACTCGGGCGACGGCGGTACGGCCGACCAGGCGGCCCGGGAGGCGGCGCCGATGGCCGGCGCGCCGTACCGGACCGCCGGACCGGCAGTGCACAGCGGCACCGACTGGACGCCGGAGCGCCTCGCCGCGGGCGGGGCACTCGCCGGGACGAAGTCGAGCGCGGGGGACATGGCCGGGCCGTCCGGCGCGGCGAAGGACGGCGCGGAGACCCCCCTGTACACCGAGAAGTACCGCGTCGGCGCGCTCGGCGGGCTGGACCGGCTGACCCGGCCGGAGACGCTCGCCGCGTGCCTCACCGCGATCGGGGCCGAGCACGCCGGCGGGCCGCTCACCGTGAACATGGTCGACTACGCCCGGTTCCAGGGCGCACCGGCGCTCGTGGTGACGTTCGCGGACGCGGGCGGCGCCCGCTGGGGCTGGGTGAGCGGGCCGGAGTGCGGGGTACCCGGGTCCGGCGCGGACACGCGGTTCCGGACGCGGGTAGGGTGAAAACGCGGTCACGACGCTTGTCCCGCCACGTGACCTGACCCACCGGATGACCGGCTCGGGAATCCCCGCTTCGTACGATGACGTTCTGCAAGTCAGGCGCCGGCGCCCCTAGAGCCGTCGGCACTCGGGATCGACATCGGTGCGGCCGGTGACGAACACACACATCGGGAGACGGCAGTGGACGAGGTCCGCAACCTGATCATCATCGGCTCCGGTCCGGCCGGCTACACGGCGGCGGTCTACGCCGCCCGCGCCAACCTGAAGCCACTGGTGATCGAGGGCGTGCAGTCGGGTGGCGCGCTGATGACCACCACCGAGGTGGAGAACTTCCCCGGCTTCGCCGACGGCATCCTCGGCCCCGAGCTGATGGACAACATGCGCAAGCAGGCCGAGCGCTTCGGCGCCGAGTTCCTCACCGACGACGTGACGCGGGTCGACCTGAAGGACACCGGCGAGATCGGCTCCGACGCGGTGAGCACCGTGTGGGTGGGCGAGACCGCGTACCGCGCCCACGCCGTCATCCTCTCCACCGGTTCGGCCTGGCGTCCGCTGGGTGTGCCGGGCGAGCAGGAATACCTCGGCCACGGTGTGTCGTCCTGCGCCACCTGTGACGGCTTCTTCTTCCGCAACCAGCACATCGTGGTGGTCGGCGGCGGCGACTCGGCGATGGAGGAGGCCAACTTCCTCACCCGCTTCGCCGAGTCGGTGACCATCCTCCACCGCCGCGACTCGTTCCGCGCCAGCAAGATCATGGCTGACCGCGCGCTGAGCAACGAGAAGATCAAGGTCGAGTGGAACACAGTGGTCGAGGAGATCCTCGGCGACGACGGCAAGGTCAACGGCGTACGGGTGCGCAACGTGCACACCGGCGAGAGCAAGGTGCTCGACGTCACGGGCGTCTTCGTGGCGATCGGTCACGACCCGCGCAGCGAGCTGTTCCGCGGTCAGGTGGAACTGGACGACGAGGGATACGTGAAGGTGCAGGCCCCCAGCACCCGTACCAGCGTGCCCGGTGTGTTCGCGGCGGGCGACGTCGTCGACCACACCTACCGGCAGGCCATCACGGCGGCCGGCACCGGCTGCGCCGCCGCGCTGGACGCCGAGCGGTTCATCGCCACCATCCAGGGCTGAGAGTTCCACGAGCAAGGTTCGGAGGAGGAGAGTTCATAGTGGGAGCAACCAAGGCGGTCACCGACGCCAGCTTCGTCAGCGACGTGCTGCAGTCCGACAAGCCGGTTCTGGTCGACTTCTGGGCGGAGTGGTGCGGCCCCTGCCGCAAGGTCTCGCCGCTGCTGGAGGAGATCGCCGGCGAGATGAAGGACCAGGTCACCATCGTCAAGCTCAACATCGACGAGAACCCGGAGACGGCGCGCGCCTACCGGGTGATGTCGGTGCCGACGCTGACCATCTTCAAGAACGGCCAGCCGGTGCAGTCGATCGCCGGCGCCAAGCCGAAGGGCGAGCTGGTCAAGCTCATCGAGTCGGCGCTCTGAGCCGTACCGACACCGCCGCAACCCCCGTCACCACCCCCGGTGGCGGGGGTTGCGGCGCTCCCGACCTGCATGAACACGAACCCGGTGGGTATCGGCCACGGTACGCTCCGTAAGCATCCGTCGGAGTTCCGGTCCGCCAACGTCCGTGCAGAGGGGGTCGTCGTGCGTCCGATCCGACCCGGTGACCAGGGACCGGCGGTGGCCGAGATCCGTACCGTCCTCGCCGGCCTGGACCTTCTTCCCGCCGAGGCCGGAGGCGACGACTACGACGCCCAGACCGAACGTGCGGTACGGGCCTTCCAGCAGTCCCGCGGCCTCAGCGTCGACGGGCGGGTCGGCGCCGAGACCTGGCGGGCGCTCGACGCGGCCCGCTGGCGGTTCGGCGCCCGCGCCCTCTACCACGCCGTACCCGAGCCGCTGACCGGCGAGGACGTCCGCTCGCTCCAGGAACGCCTGCTGGAGATGGGGTACGACGTGGGTCGCGCCGACGCCATCTACGGCATCCGCACCTCCCGCGCGGTGGCGCAGTTCCAGCGGGAGATGGGCCTCAAACCGGACGGCTCGTGCGGGCCGCACACCGTCAACGCGCTGCGCCGTCTCGGCCGCAAGGTGGTCGGCGGGCGCCCGCAGTGGCTGCGCGAGTCCGACGCCATCCGGCAGGCCGGGCCGACGCTCGTCGGGCGGACCGTGGTGATCGACCCGGGCCACGGGGGCACCGACCCGGGCGTGGTGGTGCCCGACGGCACGCTGCGCTGGAGCGAGGCGGACCTCGTGCACGACCTCGCCAGCCGGCTGGAGGGGCGGCTCGCCGCCGCCGGCGTGCGGGTGCAGCTCACCCGGGGCCCGTCGCCCGGCGACTGCCTGCCGGACACGGACCGGGCCCAGCTCGCCAACTCTCTCGGCGCCGACGTGTTCATCTCCCTGCACACCGACGGGCACGCCAACCCGGAGGCCGACGGCGTGGCCACCTACCACTACGGCACCGACAACGGCGTCACGTCGGCGACCGGCGAACGCCTGGCCGGGCTCGTGCAGCGGGAGATCGTGGCCCGCACCGGGCTGCGCGACTGCCGCACCCACGCCAAGGCGTGGGAGCTGCTCCGGCTCACCCGGATGCCCGCGGTACGCGTCGAGGTCGGCTACCTCACCTCGCCGGACGACCGGGCGCGTCTCGTCGACCCGCGCTTCCGGGACCGGGTGGTCGAGGCCATCGTGGCCGGGGTGCAGCGGATGTACCTGCCGATCGAGCGGGACGTGCCGACCGGGTCGATCGACGTGAGCGAACTGCGGGCGATCGTCGCCGCCGGCACCGTGGTCGACTGAGCCGCGGCTCAGCTCGTCGAGCGGGTGGCGGGCGCCGGGCGGACCGGCCGCAGCAGCGTCTCCGGGCTCATCGAGCCGAGCAGCTTCTCCAGCGCGTACTCGACGTCCGACTTCCAGCTCAGCGCCGTCCGCAGCTCCAGCCGCAGCCGGGGGTAGCGCGGGTGCGGCCGGACCGTCTTGAAGCCCACCGAGAGGAAGAAGTCGGCAGGCGCCACGCACGCGCGGGCCGGGTCGTTCGCGTCGTCGCCGAACTTCGCGTCGCCGAACGCCTCGATCGCCTTGATGCCGCGCTTGGTCAGGTCGCGGGCCACGCCCTGCACGAGCATCCGGCCCAGGCCGCCGTCGGCGAAGGCGGGCACCACGTGCGCCGTCATCAGCAGCGCCGCATCCGCCGAGACCGGCGAGGTGGGAAACGCCATCGAGCGCGGGACGTACGCCGGCGGGGCGTACATGACGAAACCGGCCGGCATGCCGTCGACGTAGACGAGCTTGCCGCAGGAACCCCACTCCAGCAGCGTCTGGGAGACCCACGCCTCCTTCTCCAGGCCCGGGTCACCTGCTGCGCAGGCCCGCTCGGCGGAGACCGGATCCAGCTCCCAGTAGACGCACTGCCGGCAGGATCGAGGCAGGTCCTCCAGCGTGTCCAAGGTCAGGCTGACCAGACGTCGCGACATGAGCGCACCCCACCAATAGGCTCGGAGCGCCGGTGAGTCCCGCGCCCTCCTGCTCCCGACGAGCGATCGTACGCCCCTGTCCGGCGGTACGGGAGGGAACGCGCGAACCCCCGCCCGGACGGCCGACCGGCGGGTCCGGGATGTGGACGTGTCCACACGGCCGGTGCCGCGACCGTCACCGGGGACTACGATCGACCAACCGGCCCCCGCCGCCAATGGATGTCGGCATCGCGGGTACCACACCGGGCGGCAGCCCCGCCGACACCCGATCGAGGTGATGTCCATGACCGGCACGACGCTCGACGACTACACCGACCGGTACGCCCGGCGCGTCCGCGGGATGACCGCCTCGGAGATCCGGGCACTCTTCGCGGTGGCCAGCCGGCCGGAGGTCGTCTCGCTCGCCGGTGGGGCACCCTACATCGCGGCGCTGCCGCTGGACGCGGTCGGCGAGATGCTCGGCCGGCTCGGCTCCGAGCACGGCGCCACCACCCTCCAGTACGGCATCGGCCAGGGCACCCTCGAGCTGCGCGAGCGGATCTGCGAGGTGATGTCCCTGTCCGGGATCGACGCCTCCTGCGGCGCCTCCCCCGAGGACGTGGTGGTCACAGTCGGCGGCCAGCAGGCCCTCGACCTGGTGTCCCGCCTCTTCCTGGACCCGGGTGACGTGGTGCTCGCCGAGGGCCCGACGTACGTCGGCGCGCTCGGGGTGTTCCAGGCCGCCCAGGCCCAGGTCGCCCACGTGCCGATGGACGACGAGGGGCTCATCCCGGAGGCGCTGGAGGTGGCCATCGCCGACCTGGCGCGCGCCGGCCGGCGGGTGAAGTTCCTCTACACCATCCCCACCTACCAGAACCCCGCCGGCGTGACGCTGAGCGAGGAGCGGCGCGAACGGGTGCTCGACATCTGCGAGCGCGCCGGGCTGCTCGTGGTGGAGGACGACCCGTACGGTCAGCTCGGTTTCGAGGGCGAGGCGCCCAGGCCGCTGCGGGCCCGGCGGCGCGACGGGGTGTTCTACCTGAGCACGTTCTCCAAGACGTTCGCGCCGGGCCTGCGGGTGGGCTGGATCCTGGCCCCGCACGCGGTCCGCGACAAGCTGGTCATCGCGAGCGAGGCGCAGATCCTCTGCCCGAGCGCCTACGCGCAGTCGGCCGTCTCGACGTACCTCGGCACCATGCCCTGGCGGCAGCAGCTCAAGGTCTACCGCGAGGTCTACCGCGAGCGCCGGGACGCGCTGCTCGACGCGATGACCGACCTGATGCCCGAGGGCACCACCTGGACCACGCCGCGCGGCGGCCTGTTCGTCTGGGCGACGCTGCCCGACGGGCTCGACTCCAAGGCGATGATGCCGCGCGCCGTGGCCGCCCGCGTCGCGTACGTGCCGGGAACCGGCTTCTACGCCGACGGTACCGGCACCGGGAACATGCGGCTGAACTTCTCCTTCCCGACGCCGGAGCGCATCCGCGAGGGTGTCCGCCGGCTGGCCGGGGTGATGGAGCAGGAGATCGCCATGCGCAAGGTCTTCGGCGCGGTCGGCGGTGCCGGACCCCGCCGTCGGCAGGGCGGCTCGGACGCGCCCGGTCCCGACTTGGCATGATGCCCGCATGTCCGACAGCCCCGCCGCACCGCCTCCCGTGACCGGATCCGCCGCCGACGAGCTGCACGTGCTCGTGCTCGCGGGCGGCCTCTCCTACGAGCGGGACGTCTCACTGCGGTCGGGGCGCCGGGTGCTCGACGCGCTGCGCGCCGTCGGTGTCGACGCGGAACTGCGCGACGCCGACGTGGCGTTGCTGCCCGCGCTGACCGCCGACCCGCCGGACGCCGTGGTGATCGCCCTGCACGGCGCCACCGGCGAGGACGGCTCGCTGCGCGGCGTCCTCGACCTCTGGGACGTGCCCTACGTCGGTTGCGACGCCCGGTCGTCCCGCCTCGCCTGGGACAAGCCTTCTGCGAAGGCGGTGCTGCGCGAGGCGGGCATCCCGACGCCCGACTGGGTGGCGCTGCCGCACGACCGTTTCTCCGAGCTGGGCGCGGTGGCAGTCCTGGACCGGATCGTCGACCGCCTCGGGCTGCCGCTGATGGTCAAGCCGGCGCAGGGCGGTTCCGGACTGGGCGCCGCCGTGGTCCGGGAGGCGGCGTCGCTGCCGGCCGCGATGGTGGGTTGTTTCGCGTACGACCAGACCGCGCTCGTGGAGCGCTACGTCCCCGGGATGGACGTGGCGGTCTCCGTGCTCGACCTCGGCAAGGGGCCGCAGGCCCTGCCCCCGGTCGAGATCGTGCCGCGCAACGGCGTCTACGACTACGCGGCCCGCTACACCGCTGGGCGTACCACCTGGCACACGCCCGCCCGGCTCGACGCCGCGACGACCGCCCGGGTGACCGAGGTGGCGCTCGCCGCGCACACCGCGCTGGGCCTGCGCGACGTGTCCCGGGTCGACCTGATCGTCGACGCCGGAGGCGACCCGCACGTGCTGGAGGTCAACGTCTCGCCGGGCATGACCGAGACGTCGCTGCTGCCGCTGGCGATTCAGGCGGCCGGGCTGGACTTCGGCCGGGTGCTCGGCACGCTCGTCACCCGGGCCGCCGCCCGCCGTCGCTGACCTCAGCTCTGCGCGGTACGCGCCGCGCCCTCACCCGGTCGCGCGTTCTCCGCTGTCGTGCCGTCCTCGTCCGGCGCGCTTCCCGCCCGCTCCTGCTCGTCGGACTCGTCTCCGGTGTCGGCTGCCGGGTCGGAAACCGGGTCGGACACCGCGTCCGGCGCCGGCCTCGGCGCCGGGCTCGATGCCGGAGGGCCCACCGAGGGGTCTGAGACGGCCTCTGCCGCCTCGGACTCGGGGATCTCGTCCGCAGCCTCGATCACGGACGCGGCTTCCTCCTCGGGCTCCTCAGCGGCGTCCGCGGACGCGGTCGGGGAGAAGCTCGACGGAGCCTGCCACTGGATGCGCGGCGGCTCGGCGAGCGGCCGGCCGCCGAACTCGGCGAGCCACGCGGCCACCATCGCCAGGTTCTCCCGCCACTGCGCCTCGGAGATCGGGGGCAGGATCGAGTCCCACAGCGACAGGAACGTGCCCCGCAGTTGCAGCCGCCCGTACGGCCGAGCCAGGAACCACAGGTGCAGGTGTGCCGAGCCGTCACCCCACCGGTTCACGTGGACGCGGGCCACACCGTCGAGCGAGCGGACGGCCCGCTCCAGGCGGACGGTCATCACGCCCAGCTCGGCGGCGAGCAGATTCGGCAGGTCGCCCAGATCCAGGTGCGACCGGGACTCCAGGATCAGGACCATCGGCAGGCCGGTGGGCCGGTCCATGGCGCGGACGCGCCACCGCTCACCGACCCAGATGTACGCCTCGTCGGGCGCGTTGCAGGCGGTGCACTCCCGGTCCGCCTCGCCGCGGCGGGGAGGTTCGAAAGGTACGGGCTCGTCGAGCTGCTTGACGCGGAGATCGCCCTCGAAGGGGAAGGACGGCCACTGGGTGAAGTCGGGAACTGAGGGAGGGGTGTCCGGCACGACGCTGACCCTAACCGAGTTGGCGACGCCTGTCCCTACCTGTTCCACAGGCCGCGCACCGGTTGTCCACCACGTTGTCCACAGGCTGCCGAGATCACCAGTACAGCGCGTCATGCACTGCTCAGCAAGGGTTTCCTCGCTTCGTTTCACGTGAAACGAAGCGGGCCTGTGGACAAACCCTGTGGATAACCCTGAACGCGTCTGAGCCCGTTCTTCCAACGATCCGACGACCGATCCGCACCGGGTGCCGGCGGCTTCTTCTCGTGCGTGTTTCACGTGAAACGGCGGGACGCACTGGCCCTCCGTCCGGCGCGGGTCGCCTCGCTCCCTACGCCGAGCCGGCGCCCGCCCTCGGGGAGGCGGTGGCGTTCCGCGAGGACTACCGCTCAACCCTCATACACCGAGCGCCGCGCCTCATCCGTTTGTGCTCGGCGCAGCTTCGACGCGCGGACGGGAGTGGAGCGCCGCCGTTCCACGTGAAACGGAACGCCAACCTCACGGGGTTCGCGTGCGCTGATGAGGCTGTGGGCCAGGCATGGTCCGCTAGGACGGCACCGTCCGCGGGAGTCGAGAGGCCGGGCTTACCGCGCACGGTTCGACGGTTCGGGGTCGTCGTGCCCGGCCCGATGGTCGGAGGTGGTCGTACGTGCCCGGGGCTCGTCGTACACGGCGCTCGTCATACCGATCCGATGCGTGAGGCTCGCCAGCAGCGCCCGGCCCTCTGGCTCACCTCAGGCGCTCCGCGGCCCCCGCTTCACCCGACGGCCTGAGGTCCACTCCTCATCCGACATCCTGAGGGGCCCCGCCTCATCCGGCAGGACGGAACGAAGCGCGCACGGCCGACCCTGCGGCGCAGCGAGGTCCAGCCGGCTCCGGCCAGTCGGACCGAGTGCCGAGTGCCCGGTGCCGGTGCCCGGTGCCGAGTGCCGAGTGCTACTTGCCGGTGGAACCCGGCTTCACCGCGAGCCGGAGCCGTCAGGCCCCGGCGCTCAGCACTGCGGCCGAGTCCGCGTGACGGGCGCGGCCCTGAAGGAATGAGCCCCTCCGTACCCGGGGGGAGACCAGGGTTCGCCCCCTGGGTGGTTCTTCCGACGCACGCTCGGTTCGCGGCGGATCGGCGGCGCGCTCCGGGCCGACGACCAAGCCGTGGATCGTGCAGACGAGCCAGTCAGTCAAGGGACGGGTTCCTCACCCGTTGAAGCCGGCTCGGCTCCTATCGGCACCGACCGGCTGGTGCCGGCCTTCATCGCTGCCGGCCGGCTGGCACCAACTCTCATCGCGGGGCCGGCACCGGCCCGAGTGACGTCGAGCGCCCTCTGGAATGTCCGGCCGTTCAGCCTGTCGCCTGTCGCCTGTCGCCCGGCACCCGGCCAAGCCCACAAGATCCTCGACGAGTGCAGCACGTCTCATCCGCCTCTCCCCGTTTCACGTGAAACCACGCGCGGCGGTTGGCAGCCGACGAACCCGGCACGATCAGGGAGACGAGCTGCCCGCTCCGGTCGCGCAGATGCGGCACCGACAGCGGCCCTCGAACACAGATCCGGCCGCACCCCCTCATCGGGCGGTGCGGCCGGATCGACAACCGGAGGAACCGGGCTACGCCTGGGGCTGCCCGTCCTCGCCGACACCGATGATCCCGACGATCCGTTCCAGGTCGTCGACGGTGGCGAACTCGATCGTGATCTTGCCTTTGCTGCGGCCGATGTCGACCTTCACCCGAGTGTCGAACCGGTCGGAGAGCCGGTCCGCGAGATCGGTGAGCGCCGGGGCGTGCGGCTTCGGCCGGCGCTTGGCGGCGGCCGACTTCGCCGGCTCCTCGGCGAGCGCCAGGTGTACCAGTTCCTCGGCGCCCCGGACGGTGATGCCCTCACGGACGATCCGCTCCGCGAGCGCCTCCTGCGCCTCGGCGTTGTCGAGGCTGAGCAGAGCCCGGGCGTGGCCGGCGGACAGGACACCGGCAGCGACTCGGCGCTGCACGGCGGGCGGCAGATTCATCAGCCGGATGGTGTTGGAGATCTGAGGGCGGCTGCGGCCGATCCGCCGGGCCAGCTCCTCGTGCGTGGCACCGAACTCCTCCAGCAGTTGCTGGTACGCCGCGGCCTCTTCGAGCGGGTTGAGGTTGGCGCGGTGGATGTTCTCCAGGAGCGCGTCCCGGAGCATCGCGTCGTCCTTGGTGTCCCGGACGATCGCGGGGATAGTCTCCCGGCCGACCGCCTGGGCGGCACGCCAGCGCCGCTCGCCCATCACGAGTTCGAACTTCTCGGGGTCGAGCTGGCGAACCACGATGGGCTGGAGGAAGCCGACCTCCTGGATCGAGGTCTTCAGTTCCTCCAGCGCCTCCTCGTCGAAGACGTGCCGGGGCTGCTTCGGGTTCGGCACGATCGCGTCGACCGGGATCTCCGCGAAGCGGGCACCGGGCACCGGGCTCAGCTGAGGCTCGGGCTCCACGGCCGGAAGTGGGGTACTTCCGACGCCGCCGGTAATGGCAGCGGTCGCGCCTGCGACCGGAGCCGACGGCGACGCGGCAGCGGCCGACGACTCCGGCTCGGCTGCCGCCGGTTCGGCGCCCGGTACCGGTCCGGTGGGGATGAGGGCACCGAGCCCTCGGCCCAGTCCGCCGCGGGGACGGTTCTTCATGCGACGCCTCCCAGCGACATCTCCGCACTACGCATTCCGGCTCACCGGCTCCTTGACGCCTCGCTCCGCGATCTCCTGGGCGGCCTCGAAGTAACTCGTGGCTCCCCGCGAACCGGGATCGTAGGTCATCACCGACTGGCCGTAGCTCGGCGCCTCGGAGACACGCACGTTGCGGGGGATGACGGCCTGGAGGACCTTGTCGCCGAAGTGGTTCCGGACGTCCTGCTCCACCGCGTCGGCCAGCCGGGTACGCCTGTCGTACATGGTGAGCAGGATGGTGGAGACCTCGAGCTTCGGGTTGAGGTGCTGACGAACCAGGTTGATGTTGTTGATCAGCTGGTTGAGGCCCTCCAGCGCGTAGTACTCGCACTGGATCGGGATCAGCACCTCCTGCGCGGCCACGAGCGCGTTGACTGTGAGCAGGCCGAGCGACGGCGGGCAGTCTATGAAGACGTAGTCGAAGTGCCCCGGGTACGCGGCGATGGCCCGCGCCAGGCGGGACTCCCGGGCGACCACCGAGACCAGTTCGATCTCGGCACCGGCCAGGTCGATCGTGGCCGGTACGCACCACAGGTTCGGGATGCCCTCGACGGCCTGAGCCACCTCCTCCAGCGGCACGCTGTCGATCAGGCAGTCGTACACGTCGGGCACGCCCGTGTGGTGTGGCACGTTCAGACCGGTGGAGGCGTTGCCCTGGGGGTCAAGATCGACCACGAGAACCCGGTTGCCGTGCAGGGCGAGCGCCACTGCGAGGTTCACGGTGGTGGTCGTCTTACCCACGCCGCCCTTCTGGTTGGCGACGCACATCACCCGGGTCCGGTCGGGGCGGGGCATGGTGACCTCGCCACTGGGATTCAGGATCTGCACGGCGCGCATCGCCTCCATAGCCAACGGTGGATCATCCTCTTCGCGCGTCGGGGTTTCACGTGAAACGTACGTGCTGGCGTCTACCTCGTCCCCGTACCCGTCTGCCTGTGGCGTGTCGGACGGTGCCACGGTGACCTCGGGGACGGCCTGGTGCGGCACGGCCGAGACGGGCGGCTGGGGTTCGTAGCGGGTGGGCACCGCGGCGTTCGCCCGCACCGCGGGCGGGCGCGGGGTCGGTGCGTTCACCGGACCGTCGGCCGGGTCGAGCGGGTCGCGGGCCGGCGGTACGTTCGCCGGCACGGACGAGACAGGACGCACGGGCCCGGCGGCCGGCGACTCCCGTCGCTTGGACGGCTGAGCCGGGTGCGGGGAAGACGGTTCGCCGGACTCGTTCACCGTCCACTCCTGGTAGTTGGTTTCACGTGAAACGGGGTCGGCGGAGGGCTGGCCCCCTGGTCCGGTCAACCGTGGATCGTCGTACCTGCCGTCGTCATGCACCTGTCATCCCTACCCGCTCCGGATGGTCGGTCCGCACCCGTCGAATCGCGTCCGCGCCTCGCGTGGCGCTGTCGGCTCGGCGGGAACCGTCGGGTTCGGGTGCCGCCCGGCACCGCCGTTCCACACTATCGACGCGCGGTCAGCCTACGGCCGACGGGCGCGGTGGGTCCATGTCGGGTTGCGATCGATCGCGTCACGCCCCACCGGTCCAACGACCGGACGGGGCGTGCGGAATGGCGTACCCCTCAGCGGTCACCGCGACGGCGACCGCCGCGCGACCGCTTCGGCTTCTTCGGACGACGCGGGTTGACCACGCGCTCCCGGACCACCTCGACCACCGTCGCCGGGGGTTCGATCACCCCTTCGCCGCAGCGATGCAGTTCCGGCGTCCCACCGCCGAGGCGGATCACGGCCTCGGCGTGCTCGGTGATCTCGTCGGCCGCCGATGCGCCCTTGAGCGCGACGAGCCGGCCGCCGGGAGCCAGGAGCGGCAGGCACCAGGAGGCGAGCCGGTCCAGCGGCGCCACCGCGCGGGCCGTCACGATGTCGGCGCTCAGCGGTTCCCGGTCACGCGAGCCGGCCGCCGCCTCCTCGGCCCGCCCACGGAACACACGGACGTCCCGGGTCAGGCCGAGACGCTGTACCGCCTCGATCAGGAAGGTGGTCCGTCTAGCCAGCGGCTCCACGAGCGTCACGGTCAGGTCCGGACGCGCGATCGCCAGCACCAGACCGGGCAGCCCGGCACCGGAGCCGACGTCGATCACGCTGGCGCCCTCCGGGATCCGTTCCGCCACCACCGCGCAGTTGAGCAGGTGCCGCTCCCAGAGCCGCGGCGTCTCGCGAGGGCCGATCAGGCCGCGGACCACGCCGTCGGTGGCGAGCAGTTCGGCGTACGCGGCGGCCAGGTCGAGCCGATCGCCGAACAACGCGCGGGCGGCCTCCGCCAGTTCGGGCGGCAGCGTCGCCGACGCCGGATCGGGCGCGGCATCACCGTCCACGAGGGACGGTGCGTCCTCCGACGGCTCCGCGAAGACCGGGTCGGCCACCGCGGCCGGGTCGGTCGGCGTCACATCCGCCGCCTGCTCACCGGAGAAGGCGGGTGTCACGTCCACCGCCGGGTCGGCGGGCTCGATCCCGCTCACCACCGCCGGCTCGGCGGAGAAGGCGGGCTCGCCGGGGTCGGTCCCGGCCTTTCCCGGGTACGCCGGGTCGGCCGGACCGTCCTCGTCGGAGAAGACCGGGTCGATTGTGTTGTCGGGGCGCACAGCCGACGGCCCGGGCGGCGTACCGCCCGGGCCGGTCGCGGCTCCTGCCGTCGTCTCGTCGGAGATCACGGACCTCAGTCCGCCACCGGCCGGACGATGATGCGGCGGTTGGGCTCGACGCCCTCGGACTCGCTCTCCACCCCGCTCATCGCGTTCACCACGTCGTGCACGCACTTGCGCTCGAACGCGGACATCGGCTCCAGGCGCACCGGCTCGCCGTGCTCCTTGACCTTCTCAACCGCGTTCTTCGCCACGGCGGCCAGCTCCTTGCGACGGGCGGCCCGGTAGCCGCCGACGTCGAGCAGCAGCCGGCTCGGGGTGCCGGTCTGACGGAACACGGCCAGCCGCGCCAGCTCCTGGAGCGCCTCCAGAGTCGCGCCGCGCTGGCCGACCAGGTTCTGGAGCCGGCCGCCGACCACCTCGACGACCGGACGGCCACCGGAGACCAGCTCGTCGATGTCGCCGTCGTAGTCGAGGATGTCCAGCAGACCCTCGACGTAGTCGGCGGCGATCTCGCTCTGCCGGAACAGGTCGCTCTCGGCCGGGGCCTTCTTCTCCCGGGCCTCGCCTGCGGCGTCCTCGGTCTCGGTGGCGGCGGTAACGGGGGTCTCCTCGTCCAGGGACTGGTCGGCGCTGGGGATGCTGGTCTCGGTCACGGGTCTCATCTCCGTACTCGCTCGGCCGGACCGTCGGGGGTCCGCTGGTCTCCCGGGGCCGGCGGGAGGTTCGCCGGGTGCCCTCGGGCACGTCTGTACGGGCCAGTTTCGCCCGTGTCCGCGCTCCGCGCGGCGATTCCGGCCCGGCGCCGACTCCTCGGATGGCAGCACACGGCCGGAACGGGCCACCGCCGGCGTCGCGACGGTGGCCCTGTGGGCTCAGCCCTGTCGCTTGGCGGGCTTGCTGCCGCCCTTCTTCGGGTTGACCGGCTTGGCGCCCGGCTTGGGGCCGGCCACCTTCGGCGCGGCGGCCGGAGCCTTCGCCGGCGGCTGGGCCGCCTTGCGGCCGAACAGGCCACCGGCCTTCGTCGGCTGCGCCGGGCTCTTGGCGGCGCTGGTGCTCTTCGCGGTCGGCGGCGGCGGGAACTTCCGCAGCACCCACTGCTGCTGACCGAGCGTGAAGAGGTTGTTGGTGACCCAGTAGATGATCACACCGATCGGGAAGATCGCCCCCGAGATCAGCAGCGACAGCGGGATGCCGTAGAGCATCAGCCGCTGCACCATGCGCTGCTGCGGGTCTTCGGCCCACCCGGTCTTGAGGATCATCTGACGGCTGGTCAGGTAGGTGGTGGCGATCATGATGATCACCAGGATGCCGGCGACGACCTTGACGGTGCCGGTGCTCGCGCCCAGCCGGCTGAGCTCCTCGGCGGTGGAGCCGAACTTGCCGGAGATCGGCGCGGTGAAGAGCGTCGCGTTCGAGGCGCTGTTGAACTGGTCGACGGTCCAGCCGTACAGGGTCTTGCCCTGGTTGTCCGGGCTGAGGCGGCGCAACGTGTGGAACAGGCCCAGGAAGACCGGGATCTGGAGGAACATCGGAAGGCAGCCCATGAGCGGGTTGGCCTTTTCCTTCCGATAGAGCTCCATCATCTCTTTCTGGAGCGTCTCCCGGTCACCCTTGTGCTTCTCCTGGAGCTCCTTCACCTTGGGCTGGAGCGCCTGCATGGCACGCTGCGACTTGATCTGCTTGACGAAGACCGGGAACAGGATCACCCGGACCGTCACCACCAGGAAGATGATGGCGAGGATCCAGGCCCAGTTCGTACCGATCACGGCCCCGACCGGAACTCCGATGGCGTCCCAGGCCGAGTGCCAGGCCAGCAGGATCCACGAGATCGCGTAGTAGATCCAGTCGAGACTAAACACTCAGGCTCCAGTCACGTCGGAACGGCGGTCGCCCGGCTCCGGAACCGGGTCGTGTCCACCAGGGTGGAAGGGATGGCAGCGCGACAGCCGACGGACCGTCAGCCAGGCTCCCCGCAGCGCACCGTGCCGGGACACCGCCTCCACGGCGTAGGCACTGCACGACGGGTAGAACCGGCAGCGGGCCGGCAGTGCCGGACTTATCCACCGACGGTACGCGATGATAGGCGCCAGCAGCATGCGGGCACCGGTTGTGGGCGACGGAGTCGCCGTCGTCGGGCCGGTCACCGCGACCGCCGTCCCCGGGGCGCCCGCGCGGCGGCGAGGGCGGCGTCCAGGTCGGCCCCGAGCCGGGCGTACGTCGCGTCGGCGGCCGCGGGCAGTGCGCGTACCACGAGGGTGGTGCCGGCGGGCAGCTCGGCCAGCCGCTCGCGGACCAGGTGCCGGAGCCGACGGCGGACCTTGTTGCGGACCACCGCGCCGCCGACGGCCTTGGACACGACGAAGCCGGCGCGGCTCGGTGCGGAGGTCTCCGCACCGATGCTTCGCGCCGGCTCCGGCGAGAGTGTCGCGGTGGTGCCGATCGGCTCGGGGAGGGTCAGGTGGACCACGACGGCGCCACGGCCGACGCGTCGGCCACCGCGAACCGCTGCGGCGAAGTCGTTACTGCGCCGCAGTCGTTGTGCGGCGGCCAGCACGACTGCCCACGTCCCCGGACCGGACCTGTCGGCGTCAGGCCGACAGGCGGGCGCGGCCCTTGGAGCGACGGGTCGAGATGATGGCGCGGCCGGCACGGGTGCGCATGCGCAGCCGGAAGCCGTGGGTCTTCGCGCGCCGGCGGGTGTTCGGCTGGTAGGTGCGCTTGCTCACGTCAGGCTCTCCGTTGTCGTACGCCCCGCGCGGCGGATCGCCCGGGGTCGTGTGCTGGTCCAGATCACCTGTCGGTGACCTCCGATCGGCGCTGCCGTGACACTCTCCCCGGCGATGCGGGGTGACAGCCACGGACAGCAAGCATCAATCACCCTAGCAGAGGGCGAGAGAGCAGCCGCTCCAGCCTACGCAGGGGCGCAATGACCGTCAACGTCACACTCGGGCGTCCGACCTGCGGGCAAGCGCGACCGAAGGGGCGGTTTTCACTGATGTTGCCAAGGTCGTCAGGGTGTCGCCGGTTGATGCTGTGGGGTCCGCGCTGTTAGCGTGCGCGATTGCGGTCGGCGTCGGGGGTCCGGGGTTTGTCGCCGATCGGCAAGACCGGACACGCTGTTGAATCGTTCGGCACGGTGAACCCGCTTCAACGCCTCCCTGGATCGAGGGGGGCAGGTCCGACCCGCGTCCGGTGGGCGGCCACAATCGGTCGGTACACAGGCTGTGGATAACTTGTGGATGACGACCGGTCAGCCGTCCGGGCGGGCGTGAGAAGGAGCAGGCGAGGGGGTGGCACGACGGTGACCGGAGCGACCGACCTTGCCGCGGTGTGGGCGGCGACCACCGACGAACTCGCCGACGAGATCATCTCCGCGCAGCAACGGGCGTACCTCCGGCTCACCCGGCTGCGGGCGATCGTCGAGGACACCGCGCTGCTCTCGGTGCCGGACGCCTTCACCCGGGACGTGATCGAGTCCCGGCTCCGCCCGGCCATCACCGAGGCGTTGAGCCGCCGGCTCGGCCGGCCGATCCAGGTGGCGGTCACCGTACGGGTCGCCGACGACCCGCGCGCCCGCCCGGCCGGCACGGTCTACCGCAGCAGCCCCGAGCCGCTGCCCGAGCACGACGGCGCCGCCCCGCTGCCCGGCTTCGACCAGTCCGGCCCGCACGCGTCCGCCCCGGCCTACCCGTCGCCGCGCCCGGAATCCGGGTACGCCGAGTCCCGCCCCGAGCCCGGGTACGCCGAACCGCACCCGGAGCAGCCGCTCGACGAGCCGGCGCCGCGCCAGCGGACCGCCGACGGCGGTCGCCCGCACCTGATCCCGGCCGGCCGCGACGCGCAGGACACGCTCTTCAGCGCCGCGTTCGCCGAGCCGGTGCGTACCGCGCCCGAACGCCGCGCCTTCGACGAGCGCACCCGGGTCGAGCCCTCGGTGCCCGACGCAGGCGGATACGAGCCCCGCTACCGGGAGAGCCCGGCCGCCGACCCCGCGCCGATGCGCGGCCGGCCCCGCGACGACGCCACCGACAACGGCCCCGGACGGGGTGGCACCGACCACCACCGCCCCGGCGGCGGCCAGGCCGACCGAAGGCTCCCCGGCGGTACGGAGAGCGGCGGCAACCGGCTCAACCCGAAGTACATGTTCGAGACGTTCGTCATCGGCTCGTCCAACCGGTTCGCGCACGCCGCGAGCGTGGCAGTGGCCGAGTCGCCGGCCAAGGCGTACAACCCGCTGTTCATCTACGGCAGCTCCGGACTGGGCAAGACCCACCTGCTGCACGCCATCGGGCACTACGCCACGACGCTCGGCAACGCGCGCTCGGTCCGGTACGTCTCGACCGAGGAATTCACGAACGACTTCATCAACTCCCTGCGTGACGACAAGACGAGCGCGTTCCAGCGCCGCTACCGGGACGTGGACATCCTCCTGATCGACGACATCCAGTTCCTGGAGAACCGGGAGCGGACGCAGGAGGAGTTCTTCCACACCTTCAACACGCTGCACAACGCCAACAAGCAGATCGTGATCACCTCCGACCGCTCGCCGAAGCAGCTGGCGACGCTGGAGGACCGGCTGCGTACGCGGTTCGAGTGGGGCCTGCTCGCCGACATCCAGCCGCCGGACCTGGAGACGCGGATCGCGATCCTCCAGAAGAAGGCGGCTCAGGAGCGGCTGTTCGCCCCGCCGGACGTCCTGGAGTTCATCGCGTCCCGGGTGTCGAACTCGATCCGCGAACTGGAAGGTGCGCTGATCCGCGTCACCGCCTTCGCCAGCCTCACCCGCTCCTCGGTCGAGCTGTCGCTGGCCGAGGAGGTGCTGCGGGACTTCATTCCCGACGGCACCGGCCCGGAGATCACCGCGGATCAGATCATGGTCTCCACCGCCGACTACTTCGGCGTGAGTCTGGAGGACCTGCGCGGCCACTCCCGCTCACGGGTGCTGGTGAACGCGCGTCAGGTGGCCATGTACCTGTGCCGCGAGCTGACCGACCTGTCGCTGCCCCGGATCGGGCAGGCGTTCGGCGGCCGGGACCACACGACTGTGATGCACGCGGACCGCAAGATCCGCCAGCAGATGGCGGAGCGGCGTTCGCTGTACAACCAGATCGCCGAGCTGACCAACCGCATCAAGCAGAACACCTGACCGTTCCCTCTGCGCCGCCTCATCGCCTCCCGCCTCCCGCCTCCCTCACCTCCCCGCTCCCGCTGCTCCGGCGGTGATCAAGGAGTTTGTGTCGGGGAGAGACGACATTCCTGCCCCAAACTCCTTGGTCAACAGGGTGGGGGCAGGGCGAACGTCGCCGAGCGGGGAAAGCGTCGGTGTCCCACTGCACCGGCAACTCCATGACCGGCCCCACCCCTCGGCCAGCGTCTACGCGCAGACTCCACTGCAGATCTTGGAAGCTTTGCGCCCCCATAGGGGCCGTTTCCTACCAAGATCTTTCGGGAGTTGAGCGCCGAGCCTCAGCGTTTCCGGATCGCGGCCACGGCAGGCACCCCGGACAGCCGGCAGCCAGAGAGCCGCGAGCCGGAACGACCCGCTAGCCCCGAACGACCTGCTAGGCCGAACCCGCTAGGTCGGCACCCGCTAGCCCGGAGGCAGGAGCCCGAGGGCAGGAGCCGGGAGGAGCCCGGGAGCAGGAGCCGGCAGCCCGGCCTCCTGCGGACCGCCGCGGGCCCGTCGGGACGACCCGGCCGCCTCTGCGACCCACCCACCGCCACGGTCCCGCCCTCACCCCGACCTCCCCGTCGATCATGAAGTTGACGGTGAGAAACCGGACGCCAAGTGCCGCCAACTTCATGATCGACACGAGCGGGGCGGGAGTGAGGGCGG
>NZ_WBKS01000032.1:0-48677 GCF_008868145.1 Micromonospora sp. AMSO1212t | reverse complement strand
AGGAATCCCAACCAGCAACCACTCCCAAAAGAATGGCCACCAGTCCGGGGTATAAAACAATTGGCACTGGCTTTACAAGCACCCTGTTGAGTTCTCAAAGAACAACCACACACCAACCAGAAGCCCCACACCGTGGAACCCCGACCGGGGCATCTCGTTCAACTGCCCGCCGCTCTCGCGCCAGGCACTTTTACTACGTTACCCGGCGGTTTCTGCCGTGTCAAACCGGTGTTTCCCGGTTTGTCGTGCATCACCCTTTTGCCGGGCACCCCGATTCATCCGACTTCCGTCGGACGGTTTCCGAGGTTTTCGACAGGACGGCCGTCGCGGTCACCCGCGTGTTCGCCCGTTTCCCTGCCGACTGGCAACCTTACCCGGTCGGTTCCGCCTCACCAAATCCGCCTTCCGGCGAATCCGGGGCACCACCCGGTTCTCAGGTCCTGCGCTCCGGCCTTCCAGGTCTTTCGCCCTGTTCGTCCGTTCCGCGCTGGCAGAGAGAAAGTTACGCGCCCAGCGGAGTGATCGTCAAATCCGCTGGGCGCGTCCCGCGTCACACAGTCGACAGGCAACTATCCGCGCAGCTCGACGCCGGCGAACGAGCGCTTCCCCCGGCGCAGCACGAGGTACCGGCCGTGCAGCAGGTCGTCAGCCGACACCATCGCGTCCACCTCGGAGACCCGGGTGTTGTTCACGTAGGCGCCGCCCTCGGCGATGACCCGGCGCGCCTCCTTCATGCTCGGCACCAGGCCCGACTCCTTGAGCAGGCCGGCCACGTCCGGCAGCTCGTCGAGATGCACCAGGCCGGCCTCGGTGAGCGCGGCGCGCAGCGTCTCCGGGGCCAGCTCGTCGAGCGAGCCGCGCCCGAACAACGCCTGGCTGGCCGCCACCGCCTGGGCCGTCTCCCGCTCGCCGTGCACCAGCGTGGTCAGCTCCTCGGCCAGTGCCCGCTGAGCGAGGCGCGCCTGCGGCCGCTCCGCCGTGGCCTTCTCCAGCTCCTCCAGCTCCTCGCGGGAGCGGAAGCTGAAGTAGCGCAGGTAACGGCTGACGTCCCGGTCGTCGGCGTTGACCCAGAACTGGTAGAACGCGTACGGGCTGGTCATCTGCGGGTCGAGCCAGATCGTGCCGGTCTCGCTCTTGCCGAACTTGGTGCCGTCGGCCTTGGTCACCAGCGGCGTGGTGAACGCCTCCACCGGCCCGGCGCCGCGCCGCCGGATGTAGTCCACCCCGGCGGTGATGTTGCCCCACTGGTCGGAGCCGCCGTACTGGAGCCGGCAGCCGTGCCGGCGGTGCAGCTCGAAGTAGTCGTTGGCCTGGAGGAGCTGGTAGCTGAACTCGGTGTAGCTGATGCCCGTCTCCAGCCGCGCCTTGACCACCTCGCGGGCGAGCATCTTGTTCACCGGGAAGTGCTTGCCGACGTCCCGGAGGAACTCCACCACCGACATCTCGCCGGTCCAGTCCAGGTTGTTGACCAGTTTCGCCGCGTTCTCCCCGGAGTACGTGACGAACGGCGAGAGCTGCTCGCGGATGCGCTCCACCCAGCCGGCGATCACCTCGGGCGGGTTCAGCGTCCGCTCGGCGCTCTCCTTCGGGTCGCCGATCTGCCCGGTGGCACCACCGACCAGCAGCAGCGGCCGGTGCCCGGCCTGCTGGAGCCGGCGGGCCATGACGACCTGCATCAGGTTGCCGATGTGCAGGCTCGGCGCGGTGGGGTCGAAGCCCACGTAGAAGGTGGTGCTCCCGCCGTCGAGCAGCTCACGCAGCTCGTCAAGGCCGGTCGAGTCCTGGATCAGGCCCCGCCACAGCAGGTCTTCGGTCAGGGAGTCCCGCCCCTGCGGGAGGTTGCTGTCGGTCACGGTCACCGATTCTCCCCCATTCCCGGGCCCGGCCCGTACCGGGTTTGCCGACGTGGCGGCGACTAGGCTGGCGGCGCCGTCGAACGCGAGGAGGAACCGCGGTGGACATGCCGAACCTGACCGGTGGCTTCGTGGCCCTGCTGGGCCTGACGTTCGACGAGGTCAGCGGGGACCGGGTGGTGATCCGCTGGAAGGTGCGTCCGGAGTTGCACCAGCCGTACGGGATCCAGCACGGCGGCGTCTACTGCTCGGTGGTGGAGACGGCGGCGAGCATCGGCGGCGCGCTCTGGCTGGGCGACAAGGGCAACGTCGTCGGGGTGTCGAACCAGACGGACTTCCTGCGGGCGGTGCGTGACGGCGAGCTGACCGCTGTCGGCACGCCGGTGCACCGGGGCCGCAGCCAGCAGCTCTGGCTCGTCGAGATCACCGACGCCGACGGCCGTCTGGTGGCCCGCGGTCAGGTGCGGCTGCAGAACCTCACCGTCGCCTGACACCCGCAGGCTGGCCGATTCAGCCCGAAAAGGGGCACTGACGCCGATATCGTCGCCTCGGTGAGATCGTCCGCTCCCGACCCGACGTGAGGAAGCTGTTCGCCGCCACGCTCGGCGTGCTGTCGGCGGTCGGCGGTTTCGTCGACATCGGTGATCTGGTGGCGGCCAGTCAGGCCGGCGCGCTGTTCGGCATGGCCCACACCTGGGTGCTGCTGATCGGCGTGGTCGGCATCTGCGCGTACGCGGAAATGGCCGGCCGGATCGCGGCGGTGAGCGGACGGGCGGTGTTCGATCTGGTCCGGGAGCGGCTCGGGCCGCGCGTGGCGCTGCTCAACCTGGTCGCGACGTGGCTGGTCACTGTCGTCACGCTCGCCGCGGAGCTGGGTGGGGTGGCGCTGGCGCTGCAACTGGCGACCAGGCTGAGCCACCTGTTCTGGGTGCCGCTCGCCGCGCTGGCCGTCTGGCTGGTGCTGTGGCGGCTGCGGTTCGAGCTGATGGAGCGGATCTTCGGGCTGGCCGGGCTGTCGCTGCTGGTGTTCGCGGTCGCGTTGGTGGCGCTGCCGACCGACTGGCCGGAACTCGGGCAGGGCGTGTGGCAGGTCAGCACGGCCGGGCACGGCTGGCCGCTGTACTGGTTCGTGGCGGTGGCGCTGTTCGCCTCGACGGTCAGCCCGTACGAGGTGTTCTTCTTCTCCTCCGGCGGCGTCGAGGAGCGGTGGAGCGCGGCGGACCTGGCGCGGGCCCGCTCGAACGTGCTGATCGGCTTCCCGGTGGGCGGGTTCCTGGCGTTGTCCCTGATCGCCGTGGCGACGGTGGCCTACCACCCGTCCGAGGCGTCGTTGAGCACGCTGGACGAGGTGGCGCGGCCGGTGGCGACAGCGCTCGGTGGCGCCGGCCTGGCCGCCGCGGTGCTGGCGTTCTTCGCGGTGACGTTCGGCGCGGCGCTGGAGACCGGGCTGTCGGCGGCGTACGCGGCGGCGCAGTACTTCGGGTGGCAGTGGGGCAAGCGGGTCCGCCCCCGGGAGGCGGCCCGGTTCCACAGCGTGCTGCTCGTCGGTCTGCTGCTCGGTGTGGTGATGCTGATGACGACGGTGGACCCGGTGCGGCTGACCGAGTACATGCTGGTGCTGAGCGCTGTGGTGCTGCCGCTGACGTACCTGCCGATCCTGGTGGTGGCGAACGACAGGGGGTACCTCGGCGACCGGGTCAACGGGCGGTGGATGAACCTGCTCGGCGCGGTGTTCCTGCTGCTCATCGTCGCGGCCTCGGTGGCGGCGATCCCACTGGCGATCATGACGGGGATGGGGCGATGAGGGTTCAGCTCGCCCGGCGGCTGCTCGACCGGCAGATCGTCGACGTGGACGGGCTGCTGGTCGGGCGCGTCGACGACATCGCGTTCGCGGTCGACGACGAGGGTTTCCCGTACGTGGACTGCCTGCTCACCGGGCAGGGCGCGCTCGGGGCGCGGATCGGCGGGCGGACCGGGCGGCTGCTGGTGGCGGTGGCGGACAGGTTCACCGACGACCCGCCGATGCCACCGTTGCGCGTACCGCTGTCCCAGGTCGCCCGCGTGGACAGCGCGGTGCGGCTGCGCTGCCGGGCGGCGGACCTGCCGCCGTCGCCGGTGGAGGCGTGGCTGCGCCGGCACCTGATCGAGCGGATCCCGGGGTCCGGCCGTGCGAGCGGGTGAACTGCTCGGCCGCACCGCGTACGACCTGCACGGGCGGCGGCTGGGCCGGGTGGTGGACGTGGTGGTGCGCGGCGGGTGGCCGCCGGACCGGCTGCGGATCACCGACGTGATCGTCGCCGGGCACTGGTGGACCCGGGTGATCAGCCGGCTGATCGGCCCGGAGCTGCATCCGTCCGGGCCGTGGCTGCTGCGGGTGGTGGCCCGGCTGGTCGGGCGGAGCACCCGTCAGCTGCCCGCCGACGCGGTGCAGCTGCTCCCGCCGGTGCCCGGTTTCCCGTTCGGCCCGCCGACCGGGCGCCGCTGAGCCGGGCGCGCAGAGACCGGGTGCCGGTCAGCGGCGCGCGTCGTCCAGTTCGGGGGCGTCGGCAGGCTCGGCGGCGTCGTCGGTGGTGTCGCCGTCCGGGGAGCCGTCGTGGCGGCCGCGGCGGCGTACGTGCACCTCGGTGATGGCCCGCTGGTCGACGTCGGCCACCGACAGTTCCCAGCCGTCCACGGTCACCTGCTCCCCCGCCACGGTCGGGATGTGCCCGAGGCAGATCAGCACCAGCCCGGCGACCGTGGTGTAGTCGCCCGCGGGCCGGTTCGGCAGCTCCACGCCGAGGTCGGTCAGGTCGTGGACCGGGAACGTGCCGGGCAGCACCAGCGTGCCGTCGGCCTCGGTGCGCACGGCGCGCAGGTCCCGGTCGGTCTCGTCGTAGATCTCGCCGACGATCTCCTCCAGGATGTCCTCCAGCGTCACGATCCCGTCGACCGCGCCGCGCTCGTCGACCACGAGCGCGATGTGCTGGCGTTCGGCCTTGAACTGGCGCAGCGCGTCGACCACCGGCAGCGAGTCGGGCAGCAGCATCGGCGGGCGAGCGATCTCGTCGACCGGCCGGTCGTCGGAGACGCCGACCAGGTCCCGCAGGTGGATGACGCCCACCGCCTCGTCCAGGCCGCCGTGGCGGACCACCGGGGCCCGGGAGTGGCCGGTCGCGGCCAGAACGAGCCGGGCGGCCTCCGCGGTGGTGCCGCTGTCGAGCGTGAAGACCTGCAACCGGGGTACGAGCACAGCCCGCAACTGCCGGTCGGCGATCTCCACCGCACCGGCGATGATCGTGCGCTGTTCCTTGGTGAAGCCGTGGTTGCCGGCCACGATGTCACGCAGTTCGTCCGGACCGATCTCGTCCGGTTCGGCCTTCGGGTCCAGGCCGAACAGGCGTACCACCAGGTCGGTGGTGGCGCCCAGCAACCAGACGGCGGGCCGGGTGATGCTGGACAGCACGTCCAGCGGGCGGGCCACCAGCAGCGCCCACCGCTCGGCCGACTGCATGGCGATCCGCTTCGGGGCCAGCTCACCGAAGACGAGCGTGACGAACGTGAGCACCAGCGTGACAGCGACGATGGCGACGGTCTCGGCGGCGTTGCCGAAGACGGTCAGCAGCGGGACGAGCGGCTTGGCCAGGGACACCGCGGCGGCGGCGGAGGCGAGGAACCCGGCGAGTGTGATGCCGATCTGGATGGTGGCCAGGAACCGGTTCGGGTCCTTCGCGAGGCGGGCGAGGGTCCGTCCGCCGCGGCTGCTGCGCTCCAGCCGCTGCACCTGGCTGTCGCGCAGGGACACCAGGGCCATCTCGCTGCCGGCGAACACCGCGTTGAGGATCACCAGCACACCGACCAGGGCAAGCTGGCTCCAGTAGCTCTGCACGACCGGTTATCTCCCTCGGCCCGATCCGGGTCGGCCGATGGCCGACTCGCCGGCCGGCAGATCCGGTCGGCGTGGCCCCTCTGTTGCCCCGCGAGACCGCCGCCGAATCATGACCGGCCCCTCGGCGTCACCGGCCGGAGCCGGACGGGAGCCGGCTCAGGCCGGTACGGGCAGGTCGAGCACGTACGCGCCGCCCTCGGGGCGGAACCCGAGCCGGTGGTAGTAGGGAGCGATCATGCCGGGCGGGCTGACCACCCGGCGGAAACCCCGGTCGGTGAACAGCCGGCTGCGCCGGTAGACGAACTCCCCCGGCGTGAAGTCGCGGAACGGCGGGGTCACGTAGTCCAGGTCGACCTGGGCCACCCCGCCCGGTTCGGCGTGCGAGAGCATCACGCCGACCACCTCGTCGGCGCGTACCACGAGGAACGCCGAGCGGTCTTCGGCGGCCGGGTCCCAGTGGAAGCCGGGGTTGAAGCGGGCGATGTCGGCGGCGTGCACGCGCAGGGTGTGCGCCAGGAACGCGTCGCCGGTGCCCACCTCGACCACCTGGTAGGTCTGCTCGTCGTGCCGGGTGGCCAGCAGCTTGCGCAGATACCAGACGTTGATCACGGTGAGCACGACGTTCAGGCCCACCATCGGCCAGACCTGCACGGCGGCGTTGTAGCCGATCAGGATGAGGCAGCCGACCAGGTTGAGCGCGCGCAGCCGCAGGATCCGGGTCTGCAGCAGGGACCAGACCAGCAGCGCGGAGCCGGCCCAGCCGACGAGTTCCAGCCAGTTCACCCGGGGAGACTAGCGGTCGCCCTGGTCAGACCCCTCGGCGGGCAGCTCCAGCACGTACTCCTCGACCTCGGTGCCGCGGCTCGGGGAGTACCCGGAGTCCTCGCCGACCACGACGAAGCCGCACTTGCGCAGCACCGCCAGGGACGCGGCGTTGTCCTTCGCGGCGCGGGCGCGCACCGGCCGCTGCGGCAGCTCCCGCAACAGCGCGGCGAGCCCGGCGGTGGCGTAGCCACGCCCCCAGCGCCCCGGGTCGATCCAGTAGCTCACCTCGGTCCGGTCGTCGACCGGGAACGCCGCCACATGCCCGACCACCTCGCCGTCGGCGGTGACCGTGCGGTTGACGATGCGCTCGTCGGCGCGGATCCGCGCCCAGTGCGCGTCGAACGCGGTCCGGTCGGACGGGTCCTTCGGGCCGAACGCGGCCATCCAGTTGGCCTGCGGGTCCTGCTCGTGGGCGAAGAAGGTGGGCAGGTCGTCGTCTCGCACCGGGCGGAGCAGCACCTCGTTGGTCACGGCCGGAACGATACGGGCACCCACCGACACGGTCGGGACCTCCGGTCCGGTGTGTGTCCCGTCCGGCCCTGCCGCGCCGCCGGCCGGCCCGGCTACCAAGGAGGTGGAACGACTCAGTCGAGGAGGCCGGACCATGTCGAAGTACGTCTACGACTTCATCGAAGGTGATCGCAGCCAGGCCGACCTGCTCGGCGGCAAGGGCGCGAACCTCGCCGAGATGACCCGGCTCGGGTTGCCGGTGCCGCCCGGGTTCACCGTCACCACCGACGCGTGCCGGGCGTACCTGGCCACCGGCGCGCCGCCGGACGGCCTGTACGAGGAGATCAACGCGCATCTGAAGGAGGTGGAGGCGCGGCTGGACCGGTGGCTGGGCGACCCGCGGGACCCGCTGCTGCTGGCGGTGCGCTCCGGCGGGCGGTTCTCGATGCCGGGGATGATGGAGACGATCCTCGACATCGGGCTCAACGACACCACCGTGGCGGGGCTGGCCGCCCGCACCGGCGACGAGCGGTTCGCCTGGGACTCGTACCGGCGGCTGATCCAGATGTTCGGCCGTACCGTGCACGGCATCCCGGCAGACGAGTTCGAGCACGAGCTGGCCGCGCTGCGGGCCACCGCCGGACCGGACGGGCCGGGCGCCGGCCAGTTGCGCGGCCTGGTCGACACGTACAAGAAGATCTTCGCCCGGCACGCCGGGCACGACTTCCCGCAGGCCCCGCACGAGCAGCTGTTCCTGGCCGTGCGCGCGGTGTTCGAGTCCTGGCACTCGGAGCGGGCCCGGATCTACCGACGGCAGGAGCGCATCCCGGACGACCTGGGCACCGCCGTCAACGTGATGGCGATGGTGTTCGGCAACCTCGGCCCGGACTCCGGCACCGGGGTGGCGTTCACCCGTGACCCGGCCACCGGCGCCCCCGGCGTGTACGGCGACTACCTGACCGACGCGCAGGGCGAGGACGTGGTGGCGGGCATCCGCAACACGGTGCCGCTGACCGAGCTGGCCCGGCTGGACCCGGCGAGCTTCCACCGGCTGCGGGAGATCATGGCGACGCTGGAGCGGCACTACCGCGACCTGTGCGACGTCGAGTTCACCATCGAGCGCGGCCGGCTGTGGATGCTGCAGACCCGGGTCGGCAAGCGCACCGCGGCGGCGGCGTTCGTGATCGCCGCGCAGCTGGCCGAGGAGGGGCTGATCACGGCCGACGAGGCGCTGACCCGGGTCACCGGGGCGCAGCTCGCCCAGCTGATGTTCCCGGCCTTCGACGCCGCCGGCGCGCCCGAGCCGCTCGCCGTCGGCGTCGGCGCCTCCCCCGGCGCCGCGGTCGGGCGGGTGGTCTTCGACTCGGCCGCCGCGGCGGCGTCCACCGGACCGGTGATCCTGGTCCGCCCGGAGACCAACCCGGACGACCTGCCCGGCATGATCGCCGCGGCCGGGGTGCTGACCTCGCGCGGCGGGAAGACGTCGCACGCCGCGGTGGTGGCCCGGGGCATGGGCCGGACCTGCGTGTGCGGGGCCGAGGCGCTGACCATCGACGTGGAGCGCGGCGAGTTCACGGTGGGCGAGCACGTGGTGCGCGCCGGCGAGGTGATCTCCATCGACGGCACCAGCGGGCGGATCTGGCTCGGCGAGGTGCCGGTGCAGCCGTCCCCGGTGGCCCGGTACCTGACCGGTGAGCTGCGGCCGGAGGCCGACCCGCTGGTAGCCGCCGTGCACCGGCTGCTCGGGCACGCCGACGCGGTGCGCACGCTCGGCGTACGCGCCAACGCCGACACCCCTGACGACGCGCGGCGGGCCCGTGAGCTGGGCGCCGCCGGGATCGGGCTGTGCCGCACCGAGCACATGTTCCTCGGCGAGCGCCGGGAACTGGTCGAGCGGCTGATCCTGGCCGACGGCCCGGCCGAGGTCGGCGCGGCGCTCGACGAGCTGCTGCCGTTGCAGCGGGCCGACTTCCTCGGGCTGCTCACCGCGATGGACGGGCTGCCGGTCACCGTCCGGCTGCTCGACCCGCCGCTGCACGAGTTCCTGCCTCCGCTGGCCGAGCTCACCGCCCGGGTGGCGGGCGCGCAGGCGCGCGGCGAGGAACCGGGCCACGACGGTGTGCTGCTGACGGCGGTGCGCCGGATGCACGAGACGAACCCGATGCTGGGGCTGCGGGGCGTACGGCTCGGGCTGGTGGTGCCGGGCCTGTTCGCGATGCAGGTGCGGGCGCTCGCCGAGGCGGCCGCGCAGCGGGTCCGGGCCGGTGGCGACCCGCGCCCGGAAATCATGGTGCCGCTGGTCGGTGACGTGCGGGAACTCGCCGCGGTGGCGGACGAGGCGCGGCGGGTGCTGGCCGAGGTGCCGGACGCCCCGGAGATCCCGGTCGGCACCATGATCGAGACGCCCCGGGCGGCGCTGACGGCCGGGGACATCGCCGCCGAGGCGCACTTCTTCTCCTTCGGCACCAACGACCTGACGCAGATGACCTGGGCGTTCTCCCGGGACGACGTGGAGGGGGCGTTCTTCTCCACGTACCTGGAACGGGGGATCTTCCCGGTGTCGCCGTTCGAGAGCATCGACGCCACCGGGGTGGGCCGGCTGGTTCGCCTCGCCGTCGCCGAAGGGCGGGCGGCCCGACCGGACCTGACCGTCGGGGTCTGCGGTGAGCACGGCGGCGACCCGGAATCGATCGGGTTCTTCGCCGCGGCCGGGCTCGACTACGTCTCCTGCTCGCCGTACCGGGTGCCGGTGGCGCGGCTGGCCGCCGGCCGGGCCGCGGTCGAGGCCCGCACCGAGAAGTCCGACTCCCGCTAGGAGGGCAGCGTCATGACCGCCATCTTCAACCCGACCGGACCGGCGGTCGCGCCGGTCCCCCGCCCCGCGCCACCGCAGGCCGCTACGCCCGCCACCGCGCCGGCCGGAGCCGTCGGCCCGGTGCTGGAGCTGCCCGGGGACGCCGCGCTGGTGCCGGTGAACCGCGACGGCCGCCCGGTCGGCGTGTTCGTCGCGGCCGGCGGCCGGGTCCGCTACCGGCGCGTGGTCGAACCCGACCAGCTCGTCGCCGCCGCCACCGGCGCGTTCGCGGTCGCCGCGCTCACCGCCGCAGTGGCGGTGTGGTCGCGCCGCCGACCGCCGTCGGTCGGCACCGTCACCATGGGGCCGGGCGGCTGGGTCAGCCTGCGCGGCGTGCCGGCGCCGCGGCTGCG
Source organism: Micromonospora sp. AMSO1212t (assembly GCF_008868145.1). Classification (NCBI taxonomy): domain Bacteria; kingdom Bacillati; phylum Actinomycetota; class Actinomycetes; order Micromonosporales; family Micromonosporaceae; genus Micromonospora; species Micromonospora sp. AMSO1212t. The sequence goes on along the minus strand of NZ_WBKS01000032.1, from coordinate 38,474 downwards.
CCCGGACCACCGGCCCTGGTGGGCGCGCCTGCTGCGGGCCCGCCGCCTGGTCGTCGACCGCTGACCACCCAGGGGGTACGGCCGCCGGTACGTCACCGGCGGCCGTACCGCCGTTCCCTCGCCCGTCCGACAGGGGGCCGTTGGTCCCGGGTCACCGCGGTCCTGCGCCCCTGCCCGGCAGCGCCCGGACGGACGACGCTGAGGGTGAGAACGAGACCGAGGGAGGCCCCCGATGCGCGCCAGTGTCGTCACCGCGTTCGACCGTCCGATGGAAATCATCGAGCGTCCCGTGCCGGAGGTCGGCCCGGGCGAGATCCTGGTCCGCGTCGAAGCCAGCGGACTCTGCCACACCGACATCCACGCCGCCCGCGGCGAGTGGCCGGTGAAGCCCACCCCGCCGTTCGTACCCGGTCACGAGGGCGTCGGCCTGGTCGAACAGGTCGGCCCCGGCGTCACCGAGCACGCCGTCGGCGACCGGGTCGCGCTGCCCTGGCTCGGCTGGGCCTGCGGCACCTGCTCCTACTGCGTGACCGGCTGGGAGACGCTGTGCGAGTCGCAGCGCAACACCGGCTACAGCATCGACGGCGCGCACGCCGAGTACGCGGTCGCCGCCGCCCGCTACGCGGTCCGTGTGCCCGACGGCGTGGACCCCCTCGAGGCCGCGCCGCTGACCTGCGCGGGCGTCACCACGTACAAGGCCGTCAAGGTCGCCGGGGTACGGCCGGGCGAGCGGGTCGCGATCTTCGGCATCGGCGGCCTGGGCCACCTCGCCCAGCAGTACGCGCAGATCTTCGGCGCCGAGACGGTCGCGGTGGACGTGACCGCCGAGAAGCTGGAACTGGCCACGTCGCTGGGCGCGGCGCACACGGTCGACGCCGCCACCACCGACCCGGTCGAGCGGATCACCGCCCTGGGCGGCGTGGACGTGGCGATCGTGCTCGCCGCGAGCCCTCGGGTGATCGAGCAGGCCCACCGCTCGCTGCGCCGCGGCGGCCGGCTGGTGCTGGTGTCGCTGCCGGCCGACAACGCGATCACCCTGCCCGTCTTCGAGACGGTGCTCAAGGGCATCACGGTGCTCGGCTCGATCGTCGGCACCCGCGCCGACCTGGCCGAGGTCTTCGCGCTGCACGCCGCCGGCCGCACCCGGGTCGTCTACGAGACCCGCAAGCTCGACGACATCAACGACGCGGTGGACGACGTCCTCGCCGGCCGGGTCGCCGCCCGGCTCGTGCTCCAGCCCTGACCCCCGCCCCCGGTCCCCGCACCCCGCGGGGACCGGACCACCGCCGACGCCCGGAGAGGGACCGACATGACCGCCACCGAACCCCTGGCCCCCTGGCGCGGATTCCACGCCGGAGCGTGGCAGGAGACAGTCGACGTGGCCGACTTCGTCCGCCACAACCACGAGCCGTACACCGGGGACGCGTCGTTCCTCGCCGGGCCGACGCCGCGCACCCTCGCGGTGTGGGAAGGGCTGCGGGAGATGTTCGGCGAGGAGCGGCGGCGCGGCGTGTACGACGTCGACGCGGCCACTCCGTCGACGATCACCTCGCACGCACCCGGCTACATCGACCGGGAGCGGGAGCTGATCGTCGGGCTGCAGACCGACGCGCCGCTACGGCGGGCGATCATGCCGGCCGGCGGACTGCGGATGGTGGAGACGGCGCTGCGCGCGTACGGACGCGAACCGGACCCGCGGGTGCACGAGATCTTCACCCGGTACCGGCGCACGCACAACGACGCGGTCTTCGACGCGTACCCGGCGAATGTGCTCGCGGCGCGGCGCTCGCACGTCATCACCGGGCTGCCCGACGCGTACGGGCGCGGGCGGATCATCGGCGACTACCGCCGGGTGGCGCTGTACGGCGTGGACCGGCTGGTCGAGGAGCGCCGTGCGCTCAAGGCGGCGCTCGACGACCGGCGCAGCACCGACGACGTGATCCGCGACCGGGAGGAACTGGCCGAGCAGATCCGTGCGCTCGGTGAGCTGAAGGAGATGGCCGCCTCGTACGGCTTCGACATCTCCCGCCCGGCGGCCACCGGCGCGCAGGCGATCCAGTGGCTCTACTTCGCCTACCTGGCGGCCACGAAGGAGCAGAACGGCGCCGCGATGTCGCTGGGCCGCACCGCCGGGTTCGTCGACGCGTACCTGCGGCGGGACATCGCCGAGGGGCGGCTGGACGAGAGCAGCGCGCAGGAGCTGATCGACGACTTCGTGATCAAGCTGCGGATCATCCGCTTCCTGCGCACCCCCGAGTACGACCAGCTCTTCTCCGGCGACCCCACCTGGGTCACCGAGTCGCTCGGCGGGATGGGGGCGGACGGACGGCCGCTGGTCACCCGCACCGCGTTCCGCTACCTCCAGACGCTCTACAACCTCGGCCCGGCGCCCGAGCCGAACCTGACGGTGCTCTGGTCGCCCCGCCTGCCCGAGGGGTTCAAGCGGTTCTGCGCCCAGGTGTCGCTGGACACCAGCGCCATCCAGTACGAGAACGACGAGCTGATCCGCCCGGCGTACGACGACGACACCGCGATCGCCTGCTGCGTGTCGGCCATGCGCGTCGGGCGGGACATGCAGTTCTTCGGCGCCCGCGCGAACCTGGCGAAGGCGCTGCTGTACGCGATCAACGGCGGCCGGGACGAGCTGACCGGCGCCCAGGTGGCACCGCCGGCCGCGCCGGCCGGCGGCGAGACGCTCGACTACGACGAGGTGCTGGCCGCGTACGACCGGACACTGGACTGGCTCGCCGAGACGTACGTGGACGCGCTGAACGTGATCCACCACCAGCACGACAGGTACGCGTACGAGCGGCTGGAGATGGCGCTGCACGACCACCCGGTGCGCCGGTTCATGGCCACCGGCATCGCCGGACTGTCGGTCGCCGTGGACAGCCTGTCGGCCATCCGGTACGGGCGGGTGAAGGTGCTGCGCGACGACAACGGGCTGGCCGTCGACTTCGCGGTCGAGGGCGAGTTCCCGACGTACGGCAACGACGACGACCGGGCCGACGAGATCGCGGTGTGGCTGGTCGAGACGTTCGCGGAGAAGCTGCGCCGGCAGCGCACGTACCGCGACGCGGAGCTGACCATGTCGGTGCTGACCATCACCTCGAACGTGGTGTACGGCAAGCACACCGGTAACACGCCGGACGGGCGGCGCGCCGGTGAGCCGTTCGCGCCGGGGGCGAACCCGATGAACGGGCGGGACACGCACGGCCTGGTCGCGTCGGCGCTGTCGGTAGCGAAGCTGCCGTACGACGCGGCCCGCGACGGCATCTCGCTGACCGGCACCGTCACGCCGGACGGCCTGGGCCACACCCGCGACGAGCGGATCGCGAATCTGGCCGGGGTGCTCGACGGCTACGCCGACGCCGGTGGGTTCCACCTCAACGTCAACGTGCTGGACCGGGCCACGCTGCTGGACGCGATGGCGCACCCGGAGCGGTACCCGCAGCTCACCGTCCGGGTCTCCGGGTACGCGGTGAACTTCGTCCGGCTCACGCCGGAGCAGCAGCGCGACGTGGTGTCGCGGACCTTCCACGGGTCGCTGTGAACGGCCGCCCGCCCGCGCCGCCGGAGGTGACTCCGGCGGCGCCGGGTGCCGTCACCGGCGCGGTGCACTCGTGGGACACGTCGGTCGGGGTGGACGGCCCGGGTACCCGGTTCGTGGTCTTCCTGGCCGGCTGCCCGTTGCGCTGCCGCTACTGCCACAGCCCGGACACCTGGTACGGCCGCAGCGGCCGGCGCCGCACCGTGGACGAGATGGTCACGCTCGCCGGCCGGTACCGCCGGTTCATCCAGGTCGCGGGCGGCGGCGTCACCGTGAGCGGCGGGGAGCCGCTGCTGCAACCGGCGTTCACCGGCGAGTTGCTGCGCCGCTGCCACGACCTCGGCCTGCACACCGCGCTGGACACCTCCGGCTTCCTCGGTGTCCGCGCCGACGACGCGCTGCTGGACGCCACCGACCTGGTGCTGCTCGACGTCAAGGCGGGCAACCCGCAGACGTACCGCCGGGTCACCGGCACCGGCCGGCTCGCGCCGACGCTGCGGTTCGCGCAACGACTGGCCGACCGGGGTACGCCGATCTGGATCCGGTACGTGCTGGTGCCCGGCCTGACCGACGCGGTCGACGAGGTGGAACGGGTGGCCGACATCGCCGCCGGGCTGGCCACCGTGCAGCGCGTCGAGGTGCTGCCGTTCCACCGGCTCGGCGCGCACAAGTACGCCGAGCTGGGGCTGACGTTCCCGCTGGCCGACACCGAGCCGCCTGACGCCGACCTGCTGGCCCGGGTACGCGCCCAGTTCGCCGCCCGCGGCCTCACCGTCACCTGACCGGTCCGGCCGCGGCGCACTACGATCGGGACATGCCGAACCCGCTTCCGACCGCACGTATCCGCGCCCTGGTCGCGACCGGCGCGCAGGCCACCGGAGCGCGGGCCGTCGGCGCGCAGGCCACCGGCGCGGGCGCGACCGGCGCTCGGGCGCTGGGCGCCACGGCCGTCGGCGCAATCGCCTTCGGCGCGTTCGCGCTCGGCGCGGTGGCTGTGGGCTCACTCGTGATCGGCCGGCTGGCCGTGCGCCGCGCGGTGATCCGCGAGCTGCGCATCGGCCGCCTCGAGGTGGACGAGCTGGTCGTCCGCGACCGCTAGTTAGCTGGCCGCCGCCGTCGGATAGCCGTAGAGGTCGAGCAGCCGGACCCGGGACGCCTGGAGCCGGTCCACCACCACGCTCATGAACCGGCTGGTGAGCTGACGGCCGAGCGTGTCGTCGGACTCCATCAGCCGGCGTACCCCGTCGGCGTCGAGTTCGACGGCGGTGCTGCGCTGGGTGGCGACCGCGCCGAACTGCCAGCGGTACGGCGGGAACAGCCAGGACCAGCCGAGCACCCCGCCCGGCCCGATCGTCTCGATGCCCACGTCGCCGCGGCCCGGCACCGGGAAGTCGAGCGCCACCTGGCCGCCGCGGACCAGCCAGAACCGGTCGGCCGGCTGGCCGGCGCGGAACAGCCGGTGCCCGGGGTGCCAGACCACCGGACGGGCGTAACCGGTGAGCCGGGGCAGCCACTCGTCGGGCAGCCCGGCCAGGAAGGGGTGGACGCGGAGCATCTCCAGCGGGGTCATCGCGCCTCCAGGGTCGACAGGAGGGGAGCACTGGTTCCATTTCACCCCGCCGTCGCCCCGGCCGGTAGGGGCCGATGGTCCCGAGCGGGCCGGGCGGATCGACTCTGCCCAGTTCGGAGCCGTCGGCGCAGGCTGGAGGGGAACCGAAGGAGGACGTGATGACCGACAGAACCGGTGCCCCCGTCGTGGTGGGTGTGGACGGCTCCCCGTCCGCGCTGGACGCGGTACGGCTGGCCGCGCGCGAGGCGGTGCTGCGGCACCGGCCGCTGCGGGTGGTGAACGCGTTCCTCTGGCCGCTGGTCGGCACACCGCTGGGCATGGTCGCCCCGGTGCTGCCCGACGTCGAGCTGCGGCAGGAGGCCGAGAAGCTCGTCGAGGAGGCGGTGGACGAGGCCCGCAAGGTCGACGCGGAGCTGACCGTGACCGGGGCGGTGGTCGACGGCGGGCCGGTCGCGGTGCTGCTGCGGGAGAGCCGCGACGCCTCGTTGCTCGTGCTGGGCCACCGGGGACTCGGCGGATTCGCCGAACTGCTGGTCGGCTCCGCCGCGGTGCAGCTCTCCGCCCGCGCGGACTGCCCGGTGCTCGTGGCCCGGGGTGAGGCCCGCGCCGACGGCCCGGTGGTGGTCGGCGTGGACGGCTCCGCGCTGTCCGAGGAGGCCGTCGGCTTCGCGTTCGCCGAGGCCGCGGCGCGCGGCGCCGAACTGGTGGTGGTGCACACCTGGCTCTACCCGCAACCGGTGACCTACCGGGAGGCGTTCGGCGACGTCCTGCCCCTGGCGTACGACCCGCGGGAGCTGCGCGCCGACGAGCAGCGGGTGCTGGCCGAGGCGGTCGCCGGCTGGGCCGAGCGCTACCCGGAGGTCACGGTACGGCCGAAGCTGGTCGCCGCCGCCACCCCGTCCCGGGTGCTCGTCGAGGAGTCCGTCGGCGCGCAGCTGACGGTGGTCGGCGCGCACGGTCGCGGTAGCCTCGGTGCGCTGCTGCTCGGCTCGGTCAGCCACGCCGTGCTGCACCACTGCCACAGCCCGCTGGCCGTCGTCCGGCACCGCGGCGACCGCGCCCACTGAGCCGGTTCCCCGGCCCGGGCGGGGCGAGCACCGCCACAATGGCCTGAACCGACCGGAGGGAAAGCACCAGATGAACCGACCCGTCGTTGCGGGAGTGGACGGATCGCCGTCCAGCCTGGCCGCCGCCGACCTGGCCGCCGCGACCGCCGTCGCCCGTTCCCGGCCGCTGCTGCTGGTGCACGGCTACCTGCACCCGCTCGGCTACGGCGTGCCGCTCAACCCGTACGACCTGGGGGTGCCGGCGCCCACCGCGGAGTCGGAGAAGATGCTGGAGTCGGTCGCCGCCGATCTGGCCGAGCGGCACCCGGGCCTGCGGGTGCAGGTGCGCCAGGTCGCCGGCGGGCCGGGCGCCACGATGGTCGAGGAGTCCCGCCGCGCCGAGCTGGCCGTGGTGGGAAGCCGGGGCGTGGGCGGCTTCGCCGGTCTGCTGCTCGGCTCGGTCAGCGGGCAGCTCGCGCAGCACGGGCACTGCCCGGTGCTCATCGTCCGCCCGGAGGAGCAGCCGATCCCGGTGGACGGTCCGGTGCTGGTCGGCGTGGACGGTTCCGACTCGGCCGCGTACGCGATCGAGCTGGCCGCGGACGAGGCCGAGCGGCGCGACGCGGAGCTGGTGCTGATGCACGTCCGGTCGCCGGAACGCGGCGCGGTGGCGCCGGAGGTCGCGGCGGAGGCGTCCACCGCCGAGCGGGCCGAGGCGGCAGGGCTGCTGGCCGAGGCCGCGGACCGGGTCCGGGCGGCGCATCCGGGCCTGCGGGTGACGGAGCGGTCCGTGACCGCCGCCTCGCCGGAGACCGCGCTCCGGGAGGCCAGCGGCGAGGCGTCGCTCGTGGTGGTCGGCTCACGGGGCCGGGGCGGCTTCGCCGGGCTGCTGCTCGGCTCGGTCAGCCAGGCGCTGGTGCAGCACTCCCACTGCCCGGTGCTCGTCGCCCACCGGCCCGAGCCGGCCGACGACTGAGGACCCGCGCGGGGCGGCCCTGCTCCGCGCCGAACCGCCCCGGCGTCAGGACGGGTCGCGGCCCGCGAGCAGGTCGGCGAAGTCGGTGGTGAGCGCGAACGGGTCGGCCGGGCCGGTCGCGGGCGGACGGCGGTCCACCTGCTCGGCCAGCTCGGCTCCGGCCCGGCGGATCCGGGACCGCAGCGCGCTGTCGCCGTCGTCACCGGCCCAGTCCTCGGGCGCGGCGAACACCGCCGTGGGCAGCGTCGCCGCCCGCAGGTAGGTGAACATCGGCCGGACCGCGTGCTCCAGGGCAAGCGAGTGCCGGGCGGTGCCGCCGGTCGCCCCGAGCAGCACCGGCTTGCCGGCCAGCGCGTCCCGGTCGACCACGTCGAAGAACGACTTGAACAGCCCGTTGTACGACGCGTTGAAGATCGGCGTCACCGCGATCAGCCCGTCGGCGGCGGCCACCTCGTCGAGCGTGCGCCGCAGCGCGGCCGGCGGGAAGCCGGTGAGCAGGTGGTTCACCACGTCGTGGGCGTGCTCGCGCAGCTCGACCACGCGCAGTTCCACCGTCGCGCCGCGGCCGGCCAGCTCGTCGCGGGCGGCCGCGGCGAGCTGGTCGGCGAGCAGGCGGGTGGACGACGGCTGGCCGAGACCGGCCGAGACCACCGCGAGGGTACGGCTGGTCATCGCTGCTCCCCGGCGGCCGGGGCGGCGTCGCGGGCGGCCAGCAGGCTCGCGTGGGTGGGCGCGTCGGGCACGTGCGCGGGACGCATCGAGTCGAACTCCTTGCGCAGCACCGGCACCACCTCCTCGCCCAGCAGGTCGAGCTGCTCCAGCACGGTCTTCAGCGGCAGTCCGGCGTGGTCCATGAGGAACAGCTGCCGCTGGTAGTCGCCGACGTACTCGCGGAAGCCCAGCGTCCGGTCGATGACCTGCTGCGGGCTGCCCACGGTCAGCGGCGTCTCCCGGGTGAACTCCTCCAGCGACGGGCCGTGCCCGTAGACCGGGGCGTTGTCGAAGTAGGGGCGGAACTCGCGTACCGCGTCCTGGGAGTTGCGGCGCATGAACACCTGCCCGCCGAGGCCGACGACGGCCTGGTCCGGCGAGCCGTGGCCGTAGTGCGCGAACCGCTCCCGGTAGAGGCCGACCATCCGCTGGGTGTGCTCCTTGGGCCAGAAGATGTGGTTGGCGAAGAAGCCGTCACCGTAGTAGGCGGCCTGCTCGGCGATCTCCGGACTGCGGATCGAGCCGTGCCAGACGAACGGCGGCACGCCGTCGAGCGGGCGCGGGGTCGAGGTGAACGACTGCAACGGCGTACGGAACCGGCCCTTCCAGTCGACCACGTCCTCCCGCCACAGCCGGTGCAGCAGGTCGTAGTTCTCGATGGCCAGCGGGATGCCGTTGCGGATGTCCTGCCCGAACCACGGGTAGACCGGGCCGGTGTTGCCGCGGCCCATCATCAGGTCCACCCGGCCGTCGGCCAGGTGCTGGAGCATCGCGTAGTCCTCGGCGATCTTCACCGGGTCGTTCGTGGTGATCAGCGTGGTCGAGGTCGACAGCAGCAGCCGTTCGGTGCGTGCGGCGATCCAGCCGAGCATGGTGGTCGGCGACGACGGCACGAACGGCGGGTTGTGGTGCTCGCCGGTGGCGAAGACGTCGAGGCCGACCTCCTCGGCCTTGAGCGCGATGGCGGTCATGGCCTTGATCCGCTCACGCTCGGACGGCAGCCGCCCGTTCGTGGGGTCGACGGTGACGTCACCGACGGTGAAGACTCCGAACTGCATGACCAGCTCCTCGCGTGGGGTCCGGACCGGTCGGCCCGGGATCGCTCCTCACAACATATTTGACGAGTCAACTATTCCGGCGGCCGCCCACCGCGGCGTGGCCCGGATCACGCGCCACCCACCGACTACCCTTGCCGCGATGACGTACCCCTGGCTCGACGCACCCGCCGCGCAGGTCGCCGACACCGCGCGGACGCTGCTCGGCTGGACCGTGTCGGCCGGCGGCGTCACCGTCCGGCTCACCGAGGTCGAGGCGTACGCGGGCACCGGCGAGGACCCGGCGTCACACGCCCACCGCGGCCCGACGCCGCGCAACAAGGTCATGTTCGGGCCCGCCGGGCACGTGTACGTGTACTTCGTGTTCGGCATGCACTGGTGCGCGAACATCGTCTGCGGCCGCGACGGCGAGGCGGCGGCGGTGCTGCTGCGCGCGGGCGAGGTGGTCGACGGCGTCGAGACCGCCCGCGAGCGCCGGCCGCGCGCCACCGACCGGGAGCTGGCCCGCGGACCGGCCCGGCTGGTCACCGCGCTCGGGCTCGGGCGGGAGGCGAACGGCACCTCGGCGATCGACGGCAGCGGCCCGCTGCTGCTGACGCCACCGGCGAGCCCGGTGGACCCGGCGCGGATCGTCGCCGGGCCGCGAGTCGGGGTCGCCGCCGCGCACGACCTGCCGTGGCGGTTCTGGCTGGCCGACGAGCCGAGCGTCAGCGTCTACCGGCGGCACACGCCGCGCCGCCGTCCCGCCCCGGCCGCCTCGGTCCGCAACTCACCGGCCTGAATCGGCCGTTCCGGGCAACCCGAACACTCCGCGGCGCGTCTGTGGTGCATGACGCGCCGCCTTCTCACCACGTCCCGAGGGCACGGCATCTTGCGCGAATGACTTTCAACGAGGTGTTGACAACAAGCCATTCTCGGGTGTGGGATGGACGACATGGTCACCGTGGACAACGACCCGTTCACCGCTCCGGATGCTGCCCAGGCCCGGGCCCACCGCAACTACGCGGCGCTGCTGCGGATCGCCGAGCGGCACGCCGGCACCAACTCCCGCCGCCGGCGTTACGCCCATCCCGACGTGCCCGACGCCTACGAGGCGGCCACGCTGGTGATGGCGCTCGCCGGTGGCGCCGAGCTGGACGAGGGTGAGGAGCCCGTCGACCAGGCCGACCTGATGGCCGCGCTGACGCTCATCCCGCACGTACGGGCGGAGGTGGACGCGCTGGAGGCCGGCCTGTTGCAGGTGGCCCGCGGCCGGGGCATGACCTGGCAGGCGATCGCCTTCGGGCTGGGGCTGGGCAGCGCCCAGGCGGCCCGGCAGCGCTACGAGCGGCTCACCGTCCGCACCGGCACCGGCGACTGACCGGCGGCCGGGCGACGCGGGCTGTCACAGCGGCGGGCGAGACTGTGCCGGACGAGACGGCACGGGAGGACGCGATGACGCGCGAGGAGATGCTGGCCTACTGTCTGGCCAAGCCGGGTGCCTGGTTGGACCGGCCGTGGGAGGGCGACGAGGTGGTGAAGGTGGGCAGCCGCATCTTCGCGTTCCTCGGCTCCCCGGAGGGCGAGGCCCGGCTCGGGTGAAGTGCGGGCCGTCCCGGGAGGTGGCCGACGAGTGGCTGCACCGGTTCCCGGCCGACGCGCGCCCCTCCCCCTACATCGGCCGGTCGGGGTGGAACACGCTCCGGCTCTCCGGCGGCATCCCCGACGACGAACTGATCGAGGCCGTCGACGGGTCGTACGACGCGGTCGTGGCGAAGCTCCCGAAGCGCGAGCGACCCAGCGGCTGACCGGGAAGCGCTACCCGCAGATCTTGGTACGAAAGCGCCCCTACAGGGGCCGTTCCGTACCAAGATCTCGGGGCAGCCGTAAAGCTCAGCGCGGGACGACCCGCTCGGCGGCCCACTCCCGCCAGCCGGTCAGCTTGTCCGCCGCGGCGGCGAGCTGGTCGGCGACCGGTCCCGGGCCGGTGGAGCCGGGCGTGATGCGCGCGGCCAGCGCCGAGCGCACCGACAGCACGTCACGCACCGACGGGTCCAGGTGCTCGCTCACCGCCGCCAGGTCGGCGTCGGACACCTCGTCCAGCGCGCAGTCGCGGACCGCGCAGAGCGCCACCAGCTTGCCGGTGATCTCGTGCGCATCGCGGAACGGCACGTTGCGCCGGACCAGCCAGTCGGCGACCTCGGTGGCCAGCGAGAAGCCCGACGGCGCGCTCGCCACCAGGCGGTCCACCCGGACCGTCATCGTGGAGATCATCCCGGCCAGCGCGGGCAGCAGCAGTTCCAGCGTGTCGACCGCGTCGAACGCCGGCTCCTTGTCCTCCTGCATGTCCCGGTCGTACGTCATGGGCAGGCCCTTGAGCATGGTGAGCACGCTCATCAGGCCGCCGACCAGCCGGCCGGACTTGCCCCGGGCCAGCTCGGCGATGTCCGCGTTCTTCTTCTGCGGCATGATCGACGATCCGGTGGCGAAGGCGTCGTCCAGCTCGACCCAGCCGAACTCCTGCGACGTCCAGAGCACCACCTCCTCGCCGAGGCGGGACAGGTGCACGCCGATCATCGCGGTGACGAACAGGAACTCGGCGACGAAGTCGCGGTCCGCGACCGCGTCCATCGAGTTGGCGAACGAGGTGCGGAAACCCAGCTCCTTGGCGACCGCCACCGGGTCCAGCGGCAGCCCCGACCCGGCCAGCGCGCCCGCGCCGAGCGGGCTGATCGCGGTCCGCTCGTCCCAGTCGCGCATCCGCTCCAGGTCGCGCAGCAGCGGCTGCACGTGGGCCAGCAGCCAGTGTCCGAACGTAACCGGCTGGGCGTGCTGCAGGTGCGTCATGCCGGGCGCGGCGGTGTCCACGTGCCGCTCCGCCTGCTCGACGAGGGCCTCGGCCAGCTCGACCAGCCGGGCCGCCACGCCGCGGGCGTGATCACGCAGGTAGAGCCGCAGGTCGGTGGCGACCTGGTCGTTGCGGGACCGGCCGGCGCGCAGCTTGCCGCCGAGGCTGCCGAGCCGCTCCAGCAGGCCGCGCTCCAGCGCGGTGTGCACGTCCTCGTCGTCCACGGTCGGGCGGAACGCGCCGGAGGCGCACGCCGCCTCCAGGTCGTCCAGCGCGGCCAGCATCCGGCCCAGTTCGTCCGGGTCGAGCAGGCCGGCGCCGGCGAGGACCCGGGCGTGCGCGCGGGAACCGGCGATGTCGTACGGGGCGAGACGCCAGTCGAACTGGACGCTCACCGACAGCCGCGCGAGCGCCTCGGCGGGACCGCCGGCGAACCGGCCACCCCAGAGGCTCGTCCGGTTGGCGGGGGCGCTGTTCTCGGTCAGGCTCTTGTCGTCCACCCCACCCATTGTGGTGCCCCCCATCAGGCCCCTCCCATCCGGGCGTCCCGTTGCGCGGCCATCTTGCTGGGCAGTCCCCACAGTTGCACGAATCCCTTCGCCAGCGACTGGTCGAACGTGTCGCCGGTGTCGTAGGTGGCCAGGCCGAAGTCGTACAGGCTCGCCTCGGAGCGCCGGCCGGTCACCACCGCCCGGCCGCCGTGCAGGCGCAGCCGTACCTCGCCCGTGACGTGCCGCTGGGCGTCGTCGATGAACGCGTCCAGCGACCGCTTCAGCGGCGAGAACCAGAGCCCGTCGTAGACGAGCTCGCCCCAGCGCTGGTCGACGCCGCGCTTGAACCGGCCCAGGTCCCGCTCGACGGTCACCGCCTCCAGCTCCTGGTGGGCGGTGATCAGGGCGAGCGCGCCGGGCGCCTCGTACACCTCGCGGCTCTTGATGCCGACCAGCCGGTCCTCGACCATGTCCAGCCGGCCCACACCCTGCGCCCCGGCCCGCCGGTTCAGCTCCCGGATGGCCTGGTACGGGGTGACCGTCTCGCCGTCGATCGCGACCGGGACGCCGCCGTCGAACGTGATCACCACGTCGTCCGGGTCGCGTTCCGACGCCGGGTCCTCGGTGTACGCGTAGAGGTCCTCGACCGGCGCGTTCCAGATGTCCTCCAGGAAACCGGTCTCCACGGCCCGGCCCCACAGGTTCTGGTCGATCGAGTACGGCGACTTCGCCGACACGTCGATCGGCAGCCCCTTCTCCTCGGCGAACGCGATCGCCTTGTCCCGGGTCCAGGCGAAGTCCCGGGCGGGGGCGACGACCTTCAGGTCGGGCGCGAGCGCGGCCAGGCCGACCTCGAACCGGACCTGGTCGTTGCCCTTGCCGGTGCAGCCGTGCGACACGATCGTGCCGCCGTGGGCACGTGCCGCCGCGACCAGGTGCCTGACGATCAGCGGCCGGGACAGCGCGGACACCAGCGGATACCGGTCCATGTAGAGGGCGTTGGCCCGGATCGCCGGCAGGCAGTAGTCCGCGGCGAACTCGTCGCGGGCGTCGACCACCTCGGACTCGGCGGCGCCGCAGTCGAGCGCCCGCTGCCGGATCACTGTCATGTCCTCGCCGCCCTGGCCGACGTCGACCGCGACCGCGATCACCTCCGCGCCGGTCCGCTCGGCCAGGTACGGGATGGCGACCGAGGTGTCCAGGCCCCCGGAGTACGCGAGCACGACCCGTTCGGTCACGAGGTGCCCCCTTCGGCTGTGTCGTCGCGGCGGGCCCAGGCGGCGAGCCGCTCACCCAGCGCGGCGCCGCCGTCGGCCTCGCGGGCCACGACGAGGATGGTGTCGTCGCCGGCGATGGTGCCGACGATCTCGGACAGGCCGGCCCGGTCCAGCGCGCTGGCCAGGTACTGGGCGGCGCCCGGCGGGGTGCGCAGCACCGCGATGTTGCCGCTGGAGTCGACGCCGTTGAGCAGCTCACGCAGCAGCCGGACCAGCCGGGCCGGCGCGCCCTCGGCGTCGCGCAGCGGCCGGTGCCCGTCCTCCGGGATCAGGTAGACGCCCCGCCCGTCGCCGCCCCGCGCGGTCACCGCTCCCAGTTCCTTCAGGTCGCGCGACAGGGTGGCCTGGGTGACCTGGATGCCGTCCCCGGCGAGCAGGTCGGCCAGCTCGGTCTGCGAGTGGATGGGGGTGTCGCGGATCAGCTCGACGATGCGGGCGTGCCGCGCGGCGCGGGTCAGCGGAGCGGTCATGCGGATTCCTCCAGGAGAAACGTCAGCAGCGCCTTCTGGGCGTGCAGCCGATTCTCCGCCTGGTCGAACACCGCGCTGTGCGGGCCGTCGAGCGCCTCGTCGGTGATCTCCTCGCCCCGGTGGGCGGGCAGGCAGTGCAGCACGATCACGTCGGCGTCGGCGTGGCCGAGCAGCGCGTCGTTGACCTGGTACGGCAGGAACGGGGTGATCCGGTCCAGCCCGTCGGACTCCTGCCCCATCGACGTCCAGGTGTCGGTGGCGACCACGTGCGCGCCGCGTACCGCCTCGGCCGGGTCGGTGAGCACCTGGACCGATCCGCCGGTGGTGGCGGCGATCTTCTCGGCGCGTCCCACGATCTCCGGGTCCGGCTGGAACCCCTCCGGCCCGGCGATCCGCACGTGCATCCCGGCGGTCGCCCCGGCCAGCAGGTACGAGTGGGCCATGTTGTTCGCCGCGTCGCCCACGTACGTGAGGATCCGTCCGGCGGTGCCGCCGAAGCGTTCCCGCACGGTGAGCAGGTCGGCCAGCAGCTGGCAGGGGTGGTACGTGTCGGTGAGCGCGTTGACCACCGGCACCGTGGCCTGCGCGGCGACCTCGGCGATCCGGTCGTCGCCGTGGGTGCGCAGCACGATCGCGGCGACGTAGCGGGACAGCACCCGGCCGGCGTCGCCAAGTGTCTCGCCCCGGCCGAAGTGGGTGACCTGGGTGTCCACCACGAGCGGGTGCCCGCCCAGCTCGGCGATGCCCACGTCGAACGAGATCCGGGTCCGCAGGCTCTGCTTGTCGAACAGCACCGCCACCGACTTCGGTCCGGCCAGCGGCTGGTGCCCGTACCGGTCGGCCTTCATCCGGGCGGCGAGGTCGAGCACGGCGGCCTGCTCGGCGGGCGTGAGGTCGTCGTCGCGCAGGAAGTGGCGGATCATGCGGGAGCCTCCGTCGGGGTGTTGGCGGGCGCGGCGGCGGACAGCGCGGCCGGCAGGGCGGCGAGGAACGCGTCTGCCTGTGCGGCGGTGAGGATCAGCGGCGGGGCGAGCCGGACCACGTCCGGCTGCACCGGGTTGACCAGGAAGCCCGCGTCGCGCAGGGCCGCCGCGGCCGCACCGGACACCGGCTGGTCGAGCACGATGCCGAGCAGCAGCCCGGCACCGCGTACCTCGCGCACCAGCGGGTGCCCGAGCGCCTCGACGCCGCGCCGGAGCCGCTCGCCGACGCGCTTCACGTGGTCGAGCAGGCCCTCGTGCGCGATCGTGGAGACGACAGCGAGCGCGGCGGCGCAGCTGACCGGATTGCCGCCGAACGTGGTGCCGTGCGAGCCGGGGGTGAGCAGGTCGGCGGCCCGGCCGAAGGCCAGGCAGGCGCCCAGCGGCAGCCCGCCGCCGAGGCCCTTGGCGAGCGTGATCACGTCCGGCTCGACGCCCTCGGCCTGGTGGGCGAACCAGTGGCCGGTCCGGCCGACGCCGGTCTGCACCTCGTCGAGCACCAGCAGCGCGCCGTGCGCGGCGGTGATCCGCCGGGCCGCGGCCAGGTAGCCCGGCGGCGGGACGACCACACCGTTCTCGCCCTGGATCGGCTCGATGATCAGCATGGCGGTGTCGTCGGTGACCGCCTCGGCCAGCGCGTCGGCGTCGCCGAACGGCACGTGGGTCACGTCGCCGGGCAGCGGGCGGAACGGGTCGGCCTTCGCGGGCTGCCCGGTCAGCGCCAGCGCGCCCATGGTCCGGCCGTGGAAACCGCCGTGGGTGGCGACCACGTGCCGGCGGCCGGTGAGCCGGGACAGCTTGAACGCGGCCTCGTTGGCCTCCGCGCCGGAGTTGGCGAAGAACACCCGGCCCGGGCGGCCGGCCAGCGCGAGCAGCAGCTCGGCCAGCGCCACCGGCGGCTCGGCGACGAACAGGTTGGACACGTGCCCGAGCGTCGCGACCTGCTTGCTGACGGCCGCCACCACCGCCGGGTGGGCGTGGCCGAGCGCGTTGACGGCGATGCCGCCGAGCAGGTCGACGTACTCCCGGCCGGTCTCGTCGACCACGACGGCGCCGGAGCCGGAGACGAGCGCCAGCGGCGGCGTGCCGTAGTTGTCCATCATGGTGGCGTTCCACCGCTGCACCAGCGTGCTCATGACTCGATCACCATGGTTCCGAAGCCCTCCGACGTGAACACTTCCAGCAGCGTGGAGTGGGCGACCCGGCCGTCGACGACGTGCGCGGCCGGCACTCCCCCGCGCACCGCCCGCAGGCATGCCTCCATCTTCGGGACCATGCCCGACTCCAGGGACGGCAGCAGCTTCGCCAGGTCGTCCGCGGTGATCTCGCTGACCAGGCTGGACGTGTCCGGCCAGTCGGCGTACAGGCCCGGCACGTCGGTCAGCACGACGAGCTTGCGGGCGTCCAGCGCCACCGCGAGCGCGGCGGCGGCGGTGTCCGCGTTGAGGTTGTGCAGCACCCCGTCGGCGTCCGGCGCGACAGTCGAGATGACCGGGATCCGGCCGGCCTCGATCAGGTCGGTCACCGCCGAGACGTTCACCGACTCCACGTCGCCGACCTGCCCCACGTCGACCGGTTCCCCGTCCACGTACGCGGGGCGGCGCACCGCGGTGAACAGCCCGGCGTCCTCACCGGAGAGACCGACCGCGCACGGGCCGTGCGCGTTGATCAGGCCGACCAGTTCCCGGCCGACCTGACCGACGAGGACCATCCGGACCACGTCCATCGCCTCCGGGGTGGTGACCCGCAGGCCGCCCCGGAACTCGCTGGCGATGCCGAGACGGCCGAGCATGGCGGAGATCTGCGGACCGCCGCCGTGCACCACGACGGGCTTCAGGCCCGCGTAGCGCAGGAACACCATGTCGGCGGCGAACGCCCGCTGGAGTTCGGGGTCGACCATGGCGTTGCCGCCGTACTTGACCACGACCGTGGCGCCGGAGAAACGGGCCAGCCAGGGCAGCGCCTCGATCAGCGTGGCGGCCTTGGCCTGGGCCCGGGTGAGGTCAGCACTCAAGTTCATGTGGAATAAGCCGAGTTCTCGTGGACGTACGCGTGGGACAGGTCGTTGGTCCAGATGGTGGCCGCCTCGGCACCGGCGTGCAGGTCGATCCGGACCGTCACGCCGCGGCCGGTGAGGTCCACCTTGGCGCGGTCCTCGGCGGCGGCGCCGCCCCGGCACACCCAGATGCCGTTGACCGCGACGTCCACGTCGTCCGGCTCGAACACGGCGGCGGTGGTGCCGACCGCGGCCAGGATCCGGCCCCAGTTCGGGTCGTTGCCGAACAACGCGGTCTTCACCAGGTTGTTGCGGGCCACCGTGCGGCCCACCTCGACCGCGTCGTCCTCGCTCGCCGCGCCGACCACCTCGATCGCGACCTCCTTGGTCGCGCCCTCGGCGTCGGCCAGGAGCTGCTGGGCCAGGTCGTGGCAGGCGGCGGTGACCGCGGCGGTCAGTTCCTCGGCGGTCGGCTCGATGCCGGAGGCGCCGCTGGCCAGCAGCAGCACCGTGTCGTTGGTGGACATGCAGCCGTCGGAGTCGATCCGGTCGAACGTGATCCGGGTGGCGGCGCGCAGCGCGGCGTCCAGGGCGTCCGGCCCGGCCACCGCGTCGGTGGTGAGCACGCAGAGCATGGTGGCCATGGCCGGGGCGAGCATGCCCGCGCCCTTGGCCATCCCGCCGACGGTCCAGCCCGTACCCTGCGCCACTGTCGTCTTCGGCCGGGTGTCGGTGGTCATGATCGCCTCGGCTGCGGCCGGGCCGCCGTCGCGGGACAGGCCGCGCACCGCGTCGCGTACGCCGGGAAGCAGCTTGTCCATCGGCAGCCGCTCGCCGATCAGACCGGTTGAGCAGACCGCGACCTCGCCCGCGCCGACGATGAGCCGGGCGTTCGCCGCGGTGATCGCGGCGGCGGTGTGCTCGGCGGTGGCGTGGGTGTCCTGGAAGCCGGCCGGTCCGGTGCAGGCGTTCGCGCCGCCGGAGTTGAGCACCACGGCTCGGACGACGCCGCCGTGCACGACCTGCTGGCTCCACAGCACCGGCGCGGCCTTGACCCGGTTGGCGGTGAAGACACCGGCCACGCCGGCGTCCGGGCCGTCGTTGATCACGAGGGCGACGTCGGCGGCGCCGGAGGACTTCAGTCCGGCGGCGACACCTGCGGCGCGGAACCCACGGGGGACGGTGACGCTCACGGGGCCACTCCAAACACGGACAGACCGGTGGTCTCCGGGAGACCCACCATCAGGTTGGCGTTCTGCACGGCCTGGCCGGCCGCGCCCTTGCCGAGGTTGTCGATCGCGCTGACCACGATCACCCGCCCCGAGTCGACGTCGACCGTCGCCTGGAGGTGGCAGGAGTTCGAGCCGGCGGTCGCGGCGGTGTGCGGCCACGCCCCCTCGGGCAGCACGTGCACGAACGGCGCGTCGGCGTACGCGGCGGCCAGCACCGCGCGCGGGTCGGCATCGCCGGTGGGCACCGCGGTGACGGTGGCCAGGATGCCCCGGGGCATCGGCGCGAGCACCGGTGTGAAGGAGAGACCGGTCGCGCCGGTGGCCTGCTTGATCTCCGGCACGTGCTGGTGCGCGCCCACCTTGTAGGGCGTCAGATCGCCCATCACCTCGCTGCCGAGCAGGTGGGCCTTGGCGGCCCGGCCCGCGCCGGAGGTGCCGGAGGCGGCGACCACGACCACGTCGTCGGGGCGTACCGCGCCGGCGGCGATCAGCGGGGCCAGCGCCAGCGTGGTCGCCACCGCGTAGCAGCCGGTGCTGGCCACCCGCGTCGCGGCGGCGATCTCGGTCCGCCGGCCGGGCAGCTCGGGTAGGCCGTAGGTCCAGGCGCCGGCGTGCTCCCCGCCGTAGTAGCGGGACCAGGCGCCGGCGTCGCGCAGCCGGTGGTCCGCGCCGAGGTCGACCACCTTGACCGTGTTGGGCAGCGCCGCGGCGAGCGCCGCGGACTGCCCGTGCGGCAGGGCCAGGAAGACCAGGTCCGCGTCGGCAAGGGTCGCCGGTTCGGTCGCGGCGAACACCAGGTCGAGGCCGGCGAGGTGCGGGTGTACGGCGGTGACGGGCTGACCGGCCTGGCTGTGCGCGGTGGCGGCGATCAGCTCGAACTCGGGGTGACCGGCGAGCAGGCGCAGCAGTTCGCCCCCGGCGTATCCACTCGCCCCGGCAACAGCAACCCGAATGCCCATACCCACCTCCGCATGACTATGCAGAGAAGGTTACCCGCCGGGGCCACACCACCGCAAGGTCATACAGTCGAGTGCATAGGAATGAGGCGGGTCTCTCGCCAGCCGTGGAGTTGCGGCCCGATTCCGGGCCGCAACTCCACGACGGGCAGGGCGTCAGGCGCCGCGCAGCGTGGCGCCGAAGCGCTCGGCGGCGACCGCGACGGCCGCGTCCCGCGCGGCCACCGCCTCCTCGCCCGCGAGGGTCCGGTCCGGGGCGCGGAACGTCAGCTTGTACGCCAGCGACTTGCGTCCCTCACCGAGCTGCTCGGAGGTGTAGACGTCGAACAGGCGGACGTCCTCCAGCAGCGGGCCCGCACCCTCGACGAGCGCCGCCCGCACCTCGGCGGCCGGCACCGAGGCGTCCACCACCAGCGCCACGTCGATCAGGGCCGGCGGGAACGTGGAGATGGTCGGGCCGGTCGCCAGCGGCGCGGCCGGCAGCGCGTCCAGGTCGAGCTCCATGGCGCTGGTACGCCGGGGCAGCTCCAGCGTGGCCAGCACGGCCGGGTGCAGTTCGCCGGCGTGACCGACGACCACGTCGTCCACCACCAGTTCGGCGCAGCGGCCCGGATGCCAGGGGGCCCGCTCGCCGGCCCGTACCGTCACCCGGTCGGCGGGGATGCCGGCGGCGTCGAGCACCGCCCGGCCCGCCTCGACGGCGTCCGCCCAGCCGGCCGTGCGGCCCGCGCCCCACCAGCCGGCCGGTTCGATCTCGCCGGTGAGCGCCACCGCGACGTGCCGCGGCTGGGCCGGCACCACCGCGTCGGCGGCGGCGAACTCCTCGTCGGTGGGTCGCCGGTCCACGCCCATGGCGGGCGGGGTGCCCGCGCCCGGACGCGGGTGGAAGACCGTGCCGATCTCGTAGATCGCCACGTCCCGCTGGCCCCGGCCGACGTTGCGCTTGACGATGCCGAGCAGCGGGCCGAGCAGCGTGGTGCGCAGCAGCGGCTCCTCCTCCGACAGCGGGTTCGCCAGCCGTACCGCCGGGCGGCGCGGGTCGTCGGCGGGCAGGCCGAGCTGGTCGACCAGCTCCGGCGCGACGAACGGCTGTGCCAGCACCTCGACGTAGCCGCGCTCCGCGAGGGAACGGGCGACGGCCCGGCGGCGCTGCTGCTGCCAGGTCAGCCCTCGGCCGGGCGGCGCGGTCGGCAGCACCGACGGCACCCGGTCGTAGCCGTCGAGGCGTACCACCTCCTCCACCAGGTCGGCCGGGTCGGTCAGGTCGGGCCGCCAGCTCGGCGGCGTCACGGTCAGCACCTCGCCACCCCCGGCGGCGGAACCGCCACCGGCGGCCGTGCCGACCGTGCCCGGGTCCTCGGCGAGCCGGTCGGCGCCGCGGGTGACGGTGCAGCCGACCTGCTCCAGCAGCTCCACCACCCGGTCCGGCGAGTAGGTCACACCCACGCGGCGCGACGGCAGGTCCGCCGGCAGCGTGACAGGCGTACGCGGCGCGACGTGGTCGATGTCGAGCACCTCCTCGCCGGCCGTGCCGCCGGCCAGGTCGGTGAGCAGCCGGACCGCCTTCTCCAGCGCGACGAGCGGCAGCGCCGGGTCGACGCCCCGCTCCCACCGCTTCGCGGCCTCGCTGAACAGCTTGTGCCGCCGCGCGGTACGACCGACAGTGGCCGGATCCCAGTGCGCCGCCTCGAAGAGCACGTTCGTGGTGGAGGCGAGCACCTCGCTGGTCTCGCCGCCCATCACCGCGGCCAGCGAGATCGGACCGGTCTCGTCGCAGATGACCAGGTCCTCGGCGGACAGGGTGCGGGTCACCCCGTCCAGCGTGGTCAGCTTCTCCCCCGCCTCGGCGCGGCGCACCACGAGCGTCCCGGCGATCCGGTCCGCGTCGAAGGCGTGCATCGGCTGGCCGAGTTCGAGCATCAGATAGTTGGTGATGTCCACTGCGAGCGAGATGCTGCGCACGCCCGCCACGGTGAGCCGCTGCCGCATCCAGCCGGGCGTCTCGACCGTCGGGTCGGCGCCGCGCACCATCCGCGCCGCGAACCGGTCGCAGCCGACCGGGTCACGAACCTCCACCGGGTACGCCGGCTCGGCGGTCGCGCCGGGCGCGGGCGCGTCGGCCGGGTCGCGGAACGGCACACCGAGCGCGTGCGACAGTTCCCGGGCGATGCCGCGCACGCTCAGCGCGTACCCGCGGTCCGGGGTGATCTCCATCTCGACCACGACGTCGTCCAGGCCGACGACGGGCCGCGCGTCGTCGCCGGGCTGGGCCTTGACGTCCTCGGGCAGCACGATGATGCCCGAGTGGTCGTCGCCGAGCCCCAGCTCCTGCGCGGAGCAGATCATGCCGTGGGAGTTGCGCCCGTACGTCTTGCGCGCGCCGATGGCGAAGCCGCCGGGCAGCACGCCGCCGGGGAGGATCACCACGACCTTGTCGCCCTGGGCGAAGTTGCGCGCCCCGCAGACGATCTCCTGCGGCTCGCCGGTGCCGTTCGCGGCGCCGACGTCGACCCGGCAGAAGCGGATCGGCTTCTTGAAGCCGGTCAGCTCCTCGATCTCCAGGACCTCGCCCACGACCAGCGGGCCGGTGACGGACTCGCGCAGGTCCACGACGGACTCGACCTCGATGCCGAGGTCGACCAGCGCCTGCTCCAGGTCGCCGGTGGGCAGGTCGGCCGGCAGGTCCACATACTCCCGCAGCCAACTGACAGAGACTCGCATGACTGTTAAACCACCGTTCCCGTAGCTCAGGCGCCGAACGCGCGGGTGAACCGCACGTCGCCCTCGGCCATGTCCCGCATGTCGCTGACGCCGTGCCGGACCATCGCGGTCCGATCGATGCCCATGCCGAACGCGAATCCGGAGTAGACCTCCGGGTCGATGCCGCAGGCGCGCAGCACCCGCGGGTTGACCATGCCGCAGCCGCCCCACTCGACCCACTGCGGACCGTCCCGGTGCTCCGGGAACCAGACGTCGAACTCCGCCGACGGCTCGGTGAACGGGAAGTAGTGCGGCCGCCAGCGCGTCTTCGCGCCCTCGCCGAACATGGCCCGGGCGAAGTGGTCGAGCGTGCCGCGCAGGTGCGCCATGGTGATGCCCTTGTCCACCACCAGGCCCTCGACCTGGTGGAACACCGGCGCGTGGGTGGCGTCCAGCTCGTCGGTGCGGTAGACCCGGCCCGGCACCACCACGTAGATCGGCGGTTTGCGGGTGAGCATGGTGCGCGCCTGCACCGGCGACGTGTGGGTCCGCAGCACCAGGCCACTGCCTTCGGGTGCGATGTGGAACGTGTCCATCAGGCCGCGCGCCGGGTGGTCGGCGGGGATGTTGAGGGCGTCGAAGTTGGTCCACTCCAGCTCGACCTCGGGGCCCTCGGCCACCTCGTATCCCATGCCGATGAACAGGTCGCTGATCTGCTCCATCAACACGCTCAGCGGGTGGCGGGCGCCGCGCGGCCGGCGGTCGTACGGCAGGGTCACGTCGACCCGCTCCTCGACCAGCACCCGCGCGGCCCGCTCCCGGTCCAGGATCTCCTGCCGGGCCGCGTACGCGGACTCGACGGCCTTGCGGGCCTCGTTGACCCGCTTGCCGGCGTCGGCCTTCGCGGCCGGCGGCAGCGCGCCGATCTCCCGGCGGGCCAGCGACACCGGCGATCGGTCACCGAGGTGCGCGGGGCGCAGCGCGGCGAGCGCGTCCGGGTCGGCGGCCTCGGCGAACGCCTTCTCGGCGTCGGCCACTGCTCCGGCCAGGGCGTCCGGGTCGAGCAGGGCGACCTGCTTCGGGTCGTACGGATCGTTGCGGTAGCTCATGGTGAACGGGCACTCCCTCACGGCGGCGCCGACCCTCGCGGGTGGCTAGGCGAGTCTACGGACGCGCGGCTTCGCCGCAGCCCGCCGGTGGGGAGTCGTGCAGGGGGAAGGGTCAGGCCCGCCGCCCGCCGACACCGGCGGGCTGGCTAAACGAACGCCGTGGCGCGTTCATGACGAGGCGGACTCCCCTGCTGTGTCGTGCGTGACCGTGGGCCGACGCAGTGCTCTGGCGGAAGAATACAGGCAGACGGCCGCCGCCGCAGCCAGGTTCAGGCTCTCCGCGCGCCCGTGCAGCGGCACCCGGACCCGGGCGTCGGCCGCGCCGGTCAGCTCGTCGGGCAGGCCGTGCGCCTCGGAGCCGAACAGCCACGCGGCAGGTGTGGCCAGCCGACCGGCGTCGGCCAGGTCGTCCAGGTCGCTGTCGCCGTACCCGGTGGTGGCGAAGATCGTGAGGCCGGCGGCCCGCAGCGCCCCGACGGCGGCGAGCGGGTCGGCGGCCCGCACCACGTCGACGTGGAAGAGGCTGCCGGCGGAGGCCCGCACACACTTGCCGTTGTAGGGGTCGACCGCCTCGCCGGCGAAGACCACCGCGCCCGCGCCCGCCGCGTCGGCCGTGCGCAGCACCGTGCCGGCGTTGCCCGGGTCGCGGATCCCGGCAAGCACCGCGACCAGTCGCGGGCCGCGCGCCACGGCCTGCTCCAGGGGTACGTCGAGGTGCCGGCAGACCGCCACCAGGCCCTGCGGTGCGACCGTCTCGGTGAGCGCGGCCAGCGCGTCGTCGGTCACCTCGGAGACCGGCACGTCGGCCCGGGCGGCGGTGGCGGCGAGGTCGGCGTACCGGTCGAGCGCCGCCGGGGTGCCGAACAGCTCGACCACGGTGCCGGCGCGGACGAGCGCCTCCCGGACCGCCTGCGGCCCCTCGGCCAGGAACCGGCCGGTCTGGTCGCGGTCGCGCCGACGCTGGAGCCGACGGGCCGCCACGACCCTCGGGGTACGCGGGGTGAACGGTCCGGGAACGGCGTCGAGGCGCCTCCCCTGCGACTGTGACTGCATGGGAGACGCCTCGATCTGCCGTACGGGGTGGGTCAGGCGGCCTGGGCCGCGGCGCCACCGGTGCCCTCGGCCGCCACGGCGGCGCGGGCCAGCTCGACGATCGCCGCGAACGAGGCGGCGTCGTTGACGGCCATGTCGGCCAGGATCTTCCGGTCGACCTCGATGCCGGCCAGGCGCAGGCCCTGGATCAGCCGGTTGTAGGTCAGGCCGTTGGCCCGGGCGCCGGCGTTGATCCGCTGGATCCAGAGCTGCCGGAAGTCGCCCTTGCGGTCGCGACGGTCCCGGTAGGAGTACTGCATCGAGTGCAGCACCTGCTCCTTGGCCTTGCGGTACAGCCGGGAGCGCTGACCGCGGTAACCGCTCGCGGTCTCCAGCAGGGTACGACGCTTCTTCTGGGCATTCACAGCCCGCTTGACGCGTGCCATCTCAACTCCTTCTTCGGTTCAGGTGGCTCGCGTCAGCGGCCGAGCAGCTTCTTGATGCGCTTGGTGTCGGCCTTGGCCAGCTCGACGGTGCCGGTCAGCCGACGGGTCTGGGTGCTGGGCTTCTTCTCCAGGTTGTGGCGAAGGCCGGCCTGCTGGGCAACGATCTTGCCCTTGCCGGTCACCTTGACCCGCTTGCCCATGCCCGTGTGGCTCTTCATCTTCGGCATTGGAACGTCTCTCCCCTGTTACTGGCCGCTGGTCTCAGCGGTCGTGCCGGTCTCACCGGCTGCTGCGGTCTCGCCGGCCGCCGGGGTCTCGCCGGCCGGAGCGGCCGGTTCCTCCGCAGCCCGGTCGCGCGGTCCAACGCGGGACGCCGTGGCGGCGACCGCGGAGGCCTTCACGGCCCGGTGCGGAGCGAGAACCATGATCATGTTTCGGCCGTCCTGCTTCGGCGCGGCCTCGACGTATCCCAGTTCCGTGATCTCGGACTCGAGCCGGCGCAGGAGCCGGTAACCCAGCTCCGGGCGGCTCTGCTCCCGACCGCGGAACATGATCGTCACCTTGACCTTGTCGCCCGCCTTGAGGAACCGCACCACGTGACCCTTCTTGGTCTCGTAGTCGTGCGGGTCGATCTTCGGCCGGAGCTTCATTTCCTTGATGACGGTCTGCTGCTGGTTACGCCGCGCTTCGCGCGCCTTGAGTGCGCTCTCGTACTTGAACTTGCCGAAGTCCATGAGCTTGCACACCGGCGGGCGCGCCATCGGCGCAACCTCGACCAGGTCCAGGTCGACGTCCGCGGCCAGCTGCAGGGCGCGCTCCAGCGGGACGATGCCCACCTGCTCACCCTCAGGACCGACCAGTCGGACCTCACGTGCCCGGATCTGCTCGTTCACGCGTGGTTCGACGCTGATGGGGCCTCCTCGAGTCGAGTCTTCTCCGTGCCGACTCCGCGGGCTCCCGGGTGGGAGCCGACCCGGAAAGCAGAAGGCCCCGGCGTATGCCAGGGCCCACTCGACCGGTCGGCACGATCACAGGATCGCGCATCCGGCCTCGGGACGTGCCCGAAACCGGGGACCGGACCCGGCCACCGTGGCGGCGACTCGGGTGGGAGCGGGCGCTCCGCTTCAAGACCGCCCGCTCGTCAGGGACGGGGGCAGTCTGGTCGACTCCGCAACACTACACCCCCGGCCCAGGCCCGCCCAAACCGGGCTCGCAGGTCAGCGGGGTGCCGACTGGCCGGCGGACAGCGCCGCCAGATGTGCCTGGTGCAGGCGGCGCAGCGCGCGCACCGCCTCGACGGCGCTCTCCTTGTCGGCGGCCTGCAGCGCGACCATCGGCAGCAGGTCGTCGTCGTGCAGTTCCAGGCTGGCCCACGGGGCGCCCCGATCGAACCGGACCCCGCGGATCACCTCCCAGGGCAGCTCGTACGAGCTGATCACGTTGCGCACCCGTACACCCTTGGCGTCGGCGACCACGCGAGGGCGGGTGAACAGCAGGAAGCCGAGCGCGCCGAAGACACCCAGGCCGATCATGGCGAACTGGTCGCCGCGCTGGAACGTGCCGTAGCCGTTGCCGGTGGCGCCGGTCAACGACGTCGCGACGAGGCTGAACACCACGAGCAGCGTGACGGCCGACACCCAGCAGACGACCCGGACGCGGCGGGGTCGCACGGTCACCACGGAATCGCTCACCCGACCAGTCTGCCATCCGGTTCGCGCGCGCCTTCGGCCGCCACACGGTCCGGGCCGCGCCGGCGCAGCCCGGTGACCACCACGGCGAGCAGCGTGAGCAGGGCGCCGGCCAGCACCGGCAGCCGGACACCGGGGCCGCCGGGCAGCGCCAGGTCCAGCAGCAGCGCGCCGCCGAGCTGCCCGGCCACCAGCGCCAGGCCGGTACGCAGCACCCCGGCGGCGCGTACCCCGATCAGCAGGGTGAGCACGATGCCGACGCCGAGCAGGCCGCCGAGGTAGAGCCACCACTGGGTCGGCCAGTCGGGCGCGGTGACGAGCGCGCCGGTGATCGCCGCGACCGCGCCGATCACCACGGTGCTGACCGCGAAGTTGACAGCGAGCCCGGCGGCCGGACCGACCGATGCGGCGACCCGTCCGTTGAGCGCGGACTGCCCGGCCACCGCCAGCCCGCCCAGCACGCAGAGCAGCACCAGCCCGACCGCCAGGTCGCCGACCGGGCGGCCGAGCTGCGCCAGAGCGACAGCGCCGACGCCGAGCAGCGCCCCGCCGACCCGGGGCAGGGTGAGCGGCATCCGGCCGGTCGCGGCCAGCCCGGCCCGGTCCACCGCGAGGCCGCCGAGGCTGCCGCCGGCCACCTGGGCGATCGTGAACACCGCCACCCCGAGCACGGGCACCACCACCGGCGCGACCAGCACGATCACCGCGCCGCCCACCCCGCCGAGGTACGTCCACCACGGCAGCCCGGAGCGGCGCAGCCCGGCCAGCCCGGCGCGCATCGACGGCAGCACCGCCAGGCCGGCCAGCACCAGCAGGCAGCCGCCGAGGTTGTTGACCACCGAGCCGAGGACCGGGTCACCGGTCCGCTCCCCCAGCTCTGCGTTGACCGCACCCTGGGCGGCCGAGGCCACGCCGCCCAGCACGACCACGGCCAACGCGGCCGGGAGCGGCAGCGGCCTCACAGCCGGCAGGCGTGGATGTTGGTGACCAGGATGGCGCGGGCGCCCAGCTCGTACAGCTCGTCCATGATCCGGTGCACGTCGTCGCGGAGCACCATCGCCTGCACGGCGACCCAGCCCTCCCGGTGCAGCGGCGAGACCGTCGGCGACTCGATGCCCGGGGTCAGCGAGCTGGCCCGGTCGAGCAGGCCGGCCGGCACGTCGTAGGCGAGCATCACGTACCTGCGGGCGACCAGGACGCCGTGCAGCCGCCGCTGCAACTGCTCCTGCTGCGCGCCGCCGGGCGCGCCCGCGCGGCGGACCAGCACCGCCGAGGAGCGCAGCAGCGGCTCGCCGAAGACCACCAGGCCGGCCTGGCGCAGCGTCGCGCCGGTCTCCACCACGTCGGCGACCACGTCGGCCACACCGAGGCGGATGGCGTTCTCCACCGCGCCGTCCAGGCGGATCACGTCGGCCTTGACGCCCAGCTCGGCCAGGTGCCGCTCGACCAGACCGGGGTACGCGGTGGCGATCCGGTGCCCGCCGAGCTGCTGGACCGAGCCGACGTCGTCGGGCCGGGCGGCGAACCGGAACGTGGCCCGACCGAAGTTGAGGTCGACCACCTCCTCGGCCGGCGCGCCCGAGTCGATCAGCAGGTCGCGGCCCGTGATGCCGACGTCCAGATCGCCGGATCCGACGTAGGTGGCGATGTCCTTGGGGCGCAGGTAGAAGAACTCGATGTCGTTCTGCTCGTCCCGGCAGACCAGGTCCTTCGGGTCGGTGCGCTGGCGGTAGCCCGCCTCGCGCAGCATCCCGGCGGCCGACTCGGCCAGGGCGCCCTTGTTGGGTACTGCGACACGCAGCATGAGAGTGCTCCTTCGTTCGATCGGATGATCAGCGGACGGGCACTCACAGATGTCGGTAGACGTCCTTCAGTTCCAGGCCGGTGGCGAGCATCAGCACCTGCGCCTGGTAGAGCAGCTGGGAGATCTCCTCGGCGGCCCGCTCCGGGCCCTCGTGCTCGGCGGCCATCCACGACTCGGCCGCCTCCTCGACGACCTTCTTGCCGATGAAGTGCACGCCCTTGGCGAGCGCCTCGACCGTGCCCGAGCCCGGGGTGCCGGCGGCGGCCTTGGCCTGCAGCTCGGCGAACAACTCCTCGAACGTCTTCACGGAAGGCGATTCTTCCAGCCGCTGCTGGTGACGGGCCGGGTGGGTCACGCGAAGCCGACCCGGTGGGCGGACTGGGCGTCCAGCGCGCGCACGGCCAGGGCGGCGTCCAGCGCGGCGACTGTCGCCGACCAGCCCTTGTCCTCGGCCGAGCCGGGCAGCCCGGCCCGGTCCCGGGCCTGCTCGATGGTGTCCACGGTCAGCACCCCGTGCGCCACCGGCTTGCCCTCGTCCAGCGCCACCCGGGTCAGCCCCTCGGTGACCGACTGGCACACGTAGTCGAAGTGCGCCGTCGCGCCGCGTACCACCACGCCGAGCGCGACCACCACGTCGAAGCGGCGGGCCATCGCCTGGGCCACCACGGGCAGCTCCACCGAGCCGGCCACCCGGGCCACCACGGCCCGCGCCCCGCACGCCTGCGCGGCGGCCACCGCCCGCTCGGTCATGTGGTCGGTCAGGTCGCCGTGCCACCGGGCGGCCACCACGCCGACCGTCATCCCGGCGGCGTCCACCGCGGTCACGCCCGGCTCACCGAAACCCGCCATGGCCCTACGCTCCGATCTCGTCACCGGCGACCGGGCGGCCCATCGGCGCCTCGGTCACCTCGTCCAGTCCGTCCAGCAGGTGACCCATCCGGTCCCGCTTGGTGCGCAGGTAGCGCACGTTCTCCGGGTTGGACCGCACCGGCAGGCCCTCCCGGCCGGTCACGGTGAGGCCGTACCCCTCCAGGCCGGCCCGCTTGGCCGGGTTGTTCGTCAGCAGCCGCATCGTCCGGACGCCGAGGTCGTAGAGGATCTGCGCGCCGGTGCCGTAGTCGCGGGCGTCGGCCGGCAGCCCGAGGTCGAGGTTCGCGTCCACGGTGTCGCGGCCCTGGTCCTGGAGCTGGTACGCCTGCAGCTTGTGCAGCAGGCCGATGCCCCGGCCCTCGTGCCCGCGCACGTAGAGGACCACGCCGCGCCCCTCCGCGGCGACCCGGGCCAGCGCGGCCTGCAACTGCGGCCCGCAGTCGCAGCGCAGCGAGCCGAACACGTCGCCGGTGAGGCACTCGGAGTGCACCCGCACCAGCACGTCCCGCCCGTCGCCGAGGTCGCCCATGACCAGCGCGACGTGCTCGGCCGGGTCGTGCTCGGCGCGGTAGCCGAGCGCCCGGAACACGCCGTACGGGGTGGGCATCCGGGCCTCGGCGGCCAGTTCGACCTGCTTCTCGGTACGCCGCCGGTAGGCGATCAGGTCGGCGATGGTGACCAGCGTCAGCCCGTGCTCGGCGCAGAACTTCTCCAGGTCCGGCAGGCGCATCATGGTGCCGTCGTCGTTCACCAGCTCGCAGAGCACCCCGGCCGGGCGCAGCCCGGCCAGCCGGGTCAGGTCCACCGCCGCCTCGGTGTGCCCGGGGCGGCGCAGCACCCCGCCGGCGCGGGCGCGCAGCGGCACCACGTGACCGGGCCGGGCCAGGTCGGTCGGGTCGGTGGCGGCGTCGGCGAGCAGCCGGATGGTGTGCGACCGGTCGGCGGCCGAGATGCCGGTGCTGACGCCCTCCCGGGCGTCCACCGTCACCGTGTACGCGGTGCCGCGCCGGTCCTGGTTCGTGTGGTGCATCGGCGGCAGGTCCAGCCGGTCGCACTCGTCCTCGGTCAGCGGCACGCAGATGTATCCGGAGGTGTAGCGGACCATGAACGCGACCAGCTCCGGCGTGGCCAGCTCGGCCGCGAAGATCAGGTCGCCCTCGTTCTCGCGGTCCTCGTCGTCGACGACGACCACCGGACGCCCGGCGGCGATGTCCGCCACCGCCTGCTCGATCGAACCGAACGTGCTCATGCCGCGGCCTCCGAGTACGTCGCCGGGATCGGGGCGGACGCGGTCGCGACGGCCCGGGAGGTGCGCCACCAGCTGTACAGGCCGGCCGCGCAGAACGCGCCGTAGACCAGGTACATGGCGGCCGACGGGTAGAAGCCGCCGCGCAGCAGCAGCGGTACGCCGACCGCGTCGACGGCGATCCAGATCAGCCAGAACTCCACCCAGCCGCGGGCCATGCCGTACGTGGCGAGCAGGCTGCCGACCAGGATCCAGGCGTCCGGCAGCGGCCCCCACGAACCGAGCGCGGCGAGGACCGGGTACGCGGCGGCGGTGCCGACGGCGGCTGCCACGAGCAGGCCGAGCCGCTCCGGCCAGGTGGCCCAGCGCGGCACCACGGCCGGCTGGTCCCCGCCGCCGGAGCGCCGGTTACGCGACCAGCGCCACCAGCCGTACACGCTGACGGCGAAGAAGAAGACCTGCCGGCCGGCCTGGCCGTAGAGGTCGTGCGCCTGCGGCGTGACGAAGACGCCGCCGAGGAACACGGTGAACAGCAGCGCGTTGCCGATCATGCCGACCGGCCAGGCCCAGACCACCCGGCGCAGCCCGAGCAGCGCCGAGGCGAGCCCGAAGCCGTTGCCGACGATCTCCCGGACCAGCACCGGCGAGCCGGCCACGTGCACCTGGGCGTCGAGCAGCCAGCCGAGCGGGCCCATCACCGCGCACCTTCCCCGGTGCGGTCGCCGAGCAGCCGCTCGACGTACTTGGCCAGCACGTCCACCTCCAGGTTGACCGGGTCGCCGACCCGCTTCGTGCCGAGCACGGTGAGCTTCAGCGTGGTCGGGATCAGGCCGACCGAGAACCAGTCGTCGCCCACCTCGGCGACGGTCAGGGACACGCCGTCGACGGTGATCGAGCCCTTCTCCACCACGTACCGGGCCAGCCCGGCGGGCAGCCGGAACCGGACCGTCTCCCACTGTGCGGCCGGCTCCCGGGCGACGACCTCGCCGACGCCGTCGACGTGGCCCTGCACCAGGTGCCCGCCCAGGCGGCTGTTGAGCGCGGCGGCCCGTTCCAGGTTGACCGGGTCGCCGGGGCGCAGCGCACCGAGCGCGGTGCGGCGCAGCGTCTCGCCCATCACGTCGGCGGTGAAGACGCCGCCGTCGACGTCGACCACCGTCAGGCAGACGCCGTTGACCGCGATCGAGTCGCCGTGCCGGGCGTCCGAGGTGACGAGCGGGCCGCGGATGGCGACCAGCGCGGAGTCGTCGCCGGTCTCGGTGCTCCGGACGATCTCGCCCAGTTCCTCGACGATGCCGGTGAACATGTCAGGCCTCCCTCTTCCGGGGCAGCGCGGTGATCCGCAGGTCGGGACCGACCCGCGTAACGTCGGTGATCTCCAGATCGATGGCGTCGGCGATGGTGCTCACGCCGGCGTCGAGCAGCGCGGTCGGGCCGGCGCCGAGCAGCTTCGGCGCGACGTACCCGACGATCCGGTCGACCAGGCCGGCGGCGAGGAACGCGCCGGCCAGCGTCGGCCCGCCCTCCAGCAGGGCGGCCCGCACGCCCCGGTGGTGCAGCTCCGCGAGCAGCGCCGGCAGGTCGACCCGGCCGTCCGGCCCGGCGCCGACCTCCGCGGCGGTGGCCACCCAGGTGCGGGCGGCGCCGTCGCGGACCCGGGCGTCGGCGGGGGTACGCCCCGAGCTGTCCACCACCACCCGCAGCGGCTGCCGGATGGCCATGGTGCCGTCGCGCAGGTTGCGGGCGGTGAGACGGGGATCGTCGGCGAGCACGGTGCCCACCCCGGCGAGCACCGCGTCGACGGTGCCGCGCAGCGCGTGCACGTCGATCCGGGCCGCCTCGGAGGTGATCCACATGCTGGTGCCGTCGGCGGCGGCGGAGCGTCCGTCGAGCGTGGCCGCGTACTTCCAGATCACGTACGGCCAGCCGCGGCGCATCGAGGTCAGCCAGGCCACGTTGCCGGCCTCGGCCTCCTGCGTGCGTACCCCCAGGGCGACCTGGAGCCCGGCGGCGCGCAGCGTGGCCGCGCCGCCGGAGGCGACCGGATTGGGGTCGGGCACCGCGATGACCACGCGGGACACCCCGGCGGCGATGAGCGCGTGGCTGCACGGGCCGGTGCGGCCGGTGTGGTCGCAGGGCTCCAGGGTGACCACGGCGGTGCCGCCGCGGGCGCGCGTGCCGGCCTGTGCCAGCGCGACGATCTCCGCGTGCGGGCCGCCGGCGTACGCGTGGAAGCCCTCGCCGACGACCTCGCCGTCGGCGTCGAGCAGCACGCAGCCGACGACCGGGTTGGGGCTCGTGGCGCCGAGGCCGCGCGCGGCCAGTTCGATGGCACGACGCATCGCCTCGTCGACGGAGACGCTCGCCATGGCCGCCTGTCCTCCCGCTCGCCGGTCACGCGCGGGCGGGTTCGGGAGGAACGGCCACGAAAGCCGCGGACACGCGGCGGCGGAGAACCCGGGGGACGGCGACGCCGACCCCGAGAAGCCCACGCGGCGGCTGAGGGTGCTCAGCGGCCGGCAGGGGCCTCCCCCGTTCCGCGCGCTGTCTCCCATCCGGACTTTCTGGGGACGGACGAGCCGCACCCCAACCGTCGGCCCCGGATTCTCACCAGGTCCACCGTCCGGCCGAAGCCGTCCGGGTCGCGGGCTTACCACGGTCGGACCGTGGATCACCGCCGGTTCGGAATTTCACCGAGCCCCGCCAGCGCGTGGTGGGTATAGGGGAAGTCTTACACGTTCCGCCCGGGCGCGCGCCACAGAGGCGAGCTACCTCACAGGACCGGTCAGGTGACACCGCGCCGGCGGTCCACCGCCACGTACGAGCCGGGCTGGCTCTTGGCCACCGTCTTCATCTCCGACGCCACCGCGATCGCCTCCAGCGGATCGGTGAACCGCTTGCCGGAATCGGACAGCGACACGCCGATGGAGAGCGTGACGAGCGCGGCGCGGCGGATGTTGCCGCGCCGGTCCTTCAGCTCCACGAAACCGCGCTCCCGGTCGGTCGCGTCGTAGAGCGCGTCCGCGGCCTTCTCGAAGTCGACGACGGCCCGGCTGGTCAGCGGCCGGACCTGGCCGGGGGTGCAGACGATGACGAAGTCGTCACCGCCGACGTGGCCGAGGAACGCCGGCGGCAGCCCGATCGACACCACCGCCCGGTGCAGGCTGCGGGCCAGCGCCGAGATGAACTCGTCGCCGCGCACGAAGCCGTACCGGTCGTTGACGCTCTTGAACCGGTCGATGTCGATGTAGCCGACGGCGTAGTCGACGCCGTTGCGTACCCGGTCGCTGATCTCCCGCCGGATCCGGCTGTTGCCGGGCAGCCCGGTCAGCGGCGAGACCTCCCGGAACTCCTTGTTGCGCCGCAGCGTGGAGTTGACCCGGGCCACCAGTTCCAGCGTGTCGAACGGCTTGACCAGGTAGTCGTCCGCGCCGACGCTGAGCCCGTTGACCTTGTCCTGGGTCATCCCCTTGGCGGTCAGCATGATCACCGGCAGGGCCGAGGTCATCGGATCGGCGCGCAGCCGCCGGGTCAGTTCCAGCCCGTCGATGCGGGGCATCATCAGGTCGACCACCGCGAGGTCGGGCCGCTGCCGCTCGATGATCTCCAGCGCCTCCTGGCCGTCGGCGGCGTGCAGCACCTCGAAGCCGTGCAGGCGCAGGTTGAACTCGACGAAGCGGGCGATGTCCTCGTCGTCGTCGACGACGAGGATCACGTCGGGTCGCTCGCCGGCCGGGTCCACCTCAGGCCCCGGTCATCGCGCGTTCCGCCAGGCCCCGCAGGCGGCGTACCGCCTCCGCGGGATCGTCGGCGCCGTAGACGGCGGTGCCCGCGACGAACGCGTCGGCGCCGGCCGCGGCGGCCTGCTCGATGGTGTCCGCGGCGATGCCGCCGTCGACCTCGATGCGCAGCTCCAGGTGCCCGCTGTCGACGTGCCGGCGGGCCGCGCGCACCTTGTCCAGCAGCTGCGGCAGGAAACGCTGGCCGCCGAAGCCGGCCTTGATCGTCATGATCAGCAACGTGTCGAAGCTCGGCAGCAGCTCCAGGTACGGCTCGATCGGGGTGTCCCGGTCGATCGCCAGCCCCGCCTTCGCCCCGGCCGAGCGCAGGTCCTTCGCCAGCGCCACCGGGTCGTCGCACGCCTCGGCGTGGAACGTGACGTTGTACGCCCCGGCGTCGGCGTACCCGGGCGCCCAGCGGCGCGGGTCGGTGATCATCAGGTGCACGTCGAACGGGATCCCGGTGACGGCACGCAGGCTCTGCACCACCGGCAGTCCGATGGTCAGGTTGGGCACGAAGTGGTTGTCCATGACGTCGACGTGCAGCCAGTCGGCGGCGGGCTCCACGGCACGGACCTCGTCGGCGAGGCGGGCGAAATCGGCGGCCAGGATGCTCGGCGCGACGATCGGCGGCGGTACGGTCACCGGGCCAGTGTACGAACGCGGTGATCCGGAGGTCGCGGCACGTCTCCCGGAGTGACAGGTGGTGATGTCCCATTCACCGGTGGTGCACCATCCGGCCGTCCGGAGAGAAAATCGGCACGAATAGTCGCCGGTGACTGGCCGATCGATTGAAAGATGACGAAACTCCTACAGGGACGGTCACGTATGCTGCACGCCCGGGCGCGGGGGACGCCGGTCGGGCCTGTGGCGACCGGCTGTCATCTCTCCCGGAAGGGGCGGACGATGCGACGGTGGCTCCACGTGCTCGCGCTGGCCGGCGCCGTGACTGCGGTGATCGCCGGATGCGCTCAGACACACCGGGCCGACGGCGACCTGATCGACGACTGGGCTGCGCTGCCGGTGCCGCAGCTGTTCGTCCCGGCGACCGAGGCGTGCCTGCCCCGGCTGAGCACTGTGGTGGCCGCCGCCACGTACGAGACGGTGAACTGCGCGGGCAGCCACCTGGCCGAGACCGTGCACGTCGGCCGGTTCAGCGGGCCGGCGGCGCAGGGCGTACGCCCGGAACCGGGCTCACCCGCGCTGCGGACCGCGCGCGCGGAGTGCGACCAGCGGGCCCGGGAGATGATCGGCGGGGACTGGCACGCCGCCCGGCTGACCCTGAACATCGCGCTGCCCACCGTCACCGCCTGGACGTCCGGCGCCCGCTGGTTCCGCTGCGACCTGGCCGAGACCGACAGCATCGACAACACCCGCCCGGTCAACCGGGTCGGCAGCCTGCGCGGCGCGCTCGTCGGCGACAACCCGCTGGTGCACAGGTGCTTCGACCCGAAGCTGATCGGCCAGAACCTCAACTACATGGCCCCGGTGCTGTGCACCGAACCGCACCGGGCCGAGTTCGTCGGGGTGTACGAGGAAGGCGACATGAGCTGGGCGGAGTTCACCCGGGGCGCGCCCGCCACGCACCGGCGCTGCATGACGCTCATCGCCGCGTTCGCCGAGGTGCCGGACAACGCCGAACTGCCGTACCGGGCCGGGTCCATCTTCTACCCGCCGTCGCAGCGGGAGTGGGAGGAGGGCGACCGGGGCGTGCGCTGTTTCCTGTGGAGTGACGACCGCAAGCTGAACCGCTCGGTGCGCGGCGCCGGACCCGAGGGACTCCCGGTCACCTGAGCGGCTGTCGTATGCTGCACCGCCGAGGCGTACCGGTCGACCGGGCGGCGCCGGATGCGCGGGGAGGTCGGTCGGGATGCGGCGATGGCGGGTGGCGGTCACCGTGGGCGCGGCGCTGGCGCTGGCGCTCGGCGGCTGTGCCGCGCCGGCCGGAGTGGACCGCGACCTGATCGACGACTGGCCGGCGTTCGCCGCGCCGGTCGGTTTCGTGCCGAAGTCCGGGGCCTGTCACCCCACAGTCGCCGACGTCGGCTACCTCAGCGGCTACCAGCCGGTCGACTGCGCCACCCCGCACCGCACCGAGACGCTGCACGTGGGCACGATGACCGGCGCGGAGGCGGAGCGTTCCGCGCCGCCACGGACCGGCTCGGCCGGGATGCGCGCCGCGCACGCCGACTGCGCCCGGCAGGTCACCCGGGCCGTCGGCGCGGACTGGCGCGGCGGCCGGCTGCGCCTTGCCGTGGTGTTCCCCTCGGCGCTCGCGTGGTCCGGCGGGGCCCGCTGGTACCGCTGCGACGTCGCCGAGATCACCGATCTGGACGAGGGCGCCGTGGCCCAGCGCACCGGCAGCCTGCGGGGCGCGTTGAAGCCCGGCTCGAAGCTCGCGTTCGGCTGTTTCAACCCGAAGCTGAGCAAGGACGAGGTGCAGTCGATGCGGCCGGTGGCCTGCACCTCCCGGCACCACGCCGAGTTCGTCGGCGTCTACCAGGCGCCGGACATCACCTACGCCGAGTTCGAGCGCACGCCGCTGCGCACGCACAAGGCGTGCCGCGGCCTGATCGCCAAGTACGCGAAGCTGCCGAACGACGGCAACATGCAGTACCGGGCCGGCACCATCATCTACCACCCGTTCGAGGAGCAGTGGCGCGACGGCGACCGGGGCGTGCAGTGCTTCCTGTGGGTCTCCGAACGCTCGCTGACCCGATCGGTCAGGGGCGCGGGCGCCAAGGCGCTGCCGATCACCTGAGACCCGGGTGGGGCGGGCCGGCGCCCACCCCGCCCGGGACCGCTCAGCCGACCTGCAGCGTCACGTCGTCCACGACGAAGCTGGTCTGGAGCGAGGAGTCCTCGACCCCGGTCCACTTCAGCGTGACCGTCTGACCGGCGTACGCGGCCAGGTTGAAGGTGCGCTGGGTGTAGCCGGTGGCCTTGTTCAGGTTCGAGTACGTGGCCAGCGTGGTCGAGCCGACCTGCACGGTCAGCTTGTCGTACGCGGTCGAGCTGGTCGTCTCGGCCGTGTCGATGTGCAGCCAGAACGAGAACGTGTAGCTGCTGCACCCGGCCGGCAGCGTGACCGACTGGGACAGCGTGTCGGTACGCGAGGAGCCGTACCCGTTCATCCACGCCTTGTACGACCCGGTGCGGGCCGCCTGGCTGGAGCTGTTGGTGATCACGCCGGAGCTGGCCGTCCACGGCGTGGTGCCGGACTCGAAGCTGCTGTTGCCGATGAGCTGGCCGCCGGTGCAGCCGCCGCTCCCACCGGTCACGGTGAGCGTGTAGCTGGCGGTGCGGGTGGCCGAGCCGGTGCCGGTCACGGTGAGCGTGAACGTGCCGGTGGTGGCCGTCGACGAGGCGGTGACGGTCATGGTGGCCGAGCCGCCCGAGGTGACCGACGACGGGCTGAAGCTCACCGAGACGCCGCTCGGGGCGCCGCTGGCGGACAGCGCCACGGTCTGCGCGCTGCCGGCGGTGGTGGCGGTGCTGACCGTGGCGGTGGTGGAGCCGCCCCGGGCGACGCTGCCGGAGGTGGGGCTCACCGAGACGGAGAAGTCGTTGGACGGCGTGCCGCCGCCGACCGCGAGCGCCCAGATCGCGTACGCGACGCCGTCCGCGGCCCGGTTGAGGATGGTCGTGTTGATGTTGCTGGTGTTGTCGCAGGAGCGGTGGTAACACCCGTCGTACGCCGCACCGGCGGTGCCGCCCCACTTGCTGGCCTGCGCCGAGCTCTTGGTGTAGCTGGCGCCCGCCGCGTAGCCGGAGGTCTGGATGCCGGCGTTGGCGAACGAGTAGTCGTCCGAGCGGCCCTGCCCCTCGGTGTTCTCCTCCGGCGAGATGCCGAACGAGTCCCAGTACGCCTTCAGCGGCGCGGCGGTGGCCGAGGTGATCCGGTTGATGAAGTAGCCGCCGTTGGGCGAGCCCACCATGTCGAAGTTGTAGTAGCCCTTGATGTAGCCCCGCTGGGTGGAGCTGAGCTGGTTGACGTAGTGCTTGGAGCCCTGGAGGCCCTGCTCCTCGCCGTTCCACCAGGCGAACCGGACGCGCTTGGTCATGGTCGGGTTCTGCGCGGCCAGCACCAGCGCGTTCTCCAGCAGCGCCGACGAGCCGGAGGCGTTGTCGTTGATGCCCGGGCCGGCGGCGACGCCGTCCAGGTGCGCGCCGAACATGACGACCTGGTCGGAGGGGCCCTGCGGCCACTCGGCGATCAGGTTGTTGCCCGGGTAGGTGCAGGTGGAGCAGTTCTGCTCGGTGACCGTGTAGCCGGCGGCCTGGAGCTTGCCCTTGACGTAGTTGACCGACGCCGTGTAGCCGGCCGAGCCGGAGCGCCGGTTGCCGCCGTTGCTGGTGGCGATGGAATTGAACTGGGTGAGGTGGGCCTGGATGTTGCTCAGGGAGACGTCCGGCGCGGCGAGCGCGGCGACGGCCGGGGCGGGGGCGGCGGCCGTCGCGGGCGCGGCGGAGGCGGTGCCGGCCAGGCTCGCCGTCGTCAGGGTGGCGACGAGGGCGAGCGCGAGGCTCGTGGTCGGCGTTCTGCGTCTCATGGAGACTCCTCGTGGGGGTTCGGCGGGCGGGGGTGCCGGGACCGGTGGTCGAAACAGTTACATGCATCGATCAAACAGTCAACGGGCTGTCACATCCCACCGGCCCCCTC
>NZ_WBKS01000031.1:0-49503 GCF_008868145.1 Micromonospora sp. AMSO1212t | reverse complement strand
GGTGGCGTGGGGCTGGGTACGCGGACCGGCGCCGTCGGGCTGTCCGCCGGCACCGGCAGGCCGAGCGTCGCGCGAGTCCGGGCGGACGGAACCGTCCTGGGCCGGGCGGCGCGCGTCGAGGCGCGGGCCGTCGGCTGGCGGCATCGGGTGCCGGGAGGGTGCCGGCCGATCCGCGGGTGGCCGGTCCCGCTCGTCCGGCCGGTGCACGTCGTGTTCCGGCCGGGGGCGCGGCTCGATGATCGGCCACTCGCCCTGGTGGGGGCGGGACCGGTCGGCCGGCGGGCGCTCCCAACGCTGGTCGGCGCCCGGCCGGGCCGGGGCGGCGGCTTGCGGGTCAGCCGGACGGTGCGGCTGTGCGCCGTACCGGTCGGGCTCGCCCTGCTGCGCGGGTCGCCCGTTCTCCGGTGCCCGGCGCTGCGTGTCCGGGTACGCGGCGGCCTCGCGACCCGGCGTCCGGTCGTCCCACCGGCCACCCGCCGGCTCGCGCCGGTCCGCCGGGGGAGGTGGGCCGGGCTCGCGCCAGCCGTCACGGCCGGGCTCGCGCCAGCCGTCACGGCCGGGCTCACGCCGTCCGTCGTGGCCCGGCCCGCCCCGGCCTGGTTCACGCCGGCTCGGCTCGGACCAGCCGGGTTCACGCCGGCCCGGATCGCTCCATCCGGCCGCGCTCCGCTCCGACGGTG
Organism: Micromonospora sp. AMSO1212t; assembly: GCF_008868145.1. Taxonomy (NCBI): domain Bacteria; kingdom Bacillati; phylum Actinomycetota; class Actinomycetes; order Micromonosporales; family Micromonosporaceae; genus Micromonospora; species Micromonospora sp. AMSO1212t. The sequence goes on along the minus strand of NZ_WBKS01000031.1, from coordinate 48,823 downwards.
GCACCGCGTCGTCGCGCCGGTCGACGCCGGGACCGCGCCGACCACGGCCGGGATCGTTCGGTGACGGCTCCGGGAAGGGGCCGCGACGTCCGTCGGGCAGGGGTTCGCGACGCCCGCCGGGGGAGTGGTCGTGGCGAGTGTCGGGTGGCGTGCCCCATCGGTCGCCGGAAGCCGCCGGACGACCGTCGGCCGGGGCGCGCCTGCCGTCCGCCGGGCGGTCGGGCCGGCGGGGGGCGGGGTGCGGGCTCTCGTTCGGCTCCGGCATCCAGCCCGGCTGGGCGCCCCGGCGCGGCGCGCCGTCGGGGTGTACCCAGCGTTGGTCGAGCCGCTCCGGCGGCGGACCGGTGCGGTGGGGCCGACGGCCGTCCGCGCCTGGGCCGTCGGGATGGCCGCGCCGCTCGTCCGGCCCCGCGAGGCGCTGTCCGCCGGGCCCGGCGGCACCCATCGGGTACGCCCCGCGCGAGCCGGCCGGCCCGTCCAGGTACGTGCCGCGTGGTCCTGCCGGTCCGTCCGGGTGCGCGCCACGTGGCCCGGCGGGGCTGGTCGGGTGCGCGCCACGTGGCCCGGCGGGGCTGGTCGGGTGGACGCCGGGCGGGACCGCGGGACTGATCGGGTACGCCTCGCGTGGGGCGGCCGGGCTGGTCGGGTATGCGCCGGCCGGGCTGATCGGGTACCCGTCCCGGGCGCCGGCCGGGCTGACCGGGTACCCGTCCGGGCCGGGCCGGTGCGCGTCGTGCGGGCCTGCCGGGCTGACCGGGCCCGCCCAGCGTGGACCGGCGGGACTGGTCGGATGCGCATCGCGTGGACCGGCGCTGACGGGGTAGGCGCCGTGCGGACCGGCCGGACTCACCGGGTACGTGTCCACGTCGGGCGCGGGGCTGACCGGGCGTACCTCGGCCCGGCCGACCACGGCGCGGGGACGCGGCGTCAGGTTCTCGATGCCGATGTCACCCGGGTAGCGCTGTCCGGGGAACTGCGGCTGCCACTCGTGGGTGGGCTCGGCGGCCCAGGCCGGTTCGGCCGGCTCGCGCCAGCTGCCCCAGCCACTCATCGGCAACCCCTCCCGCCGCTCGCGCGGGACGGCCCCGGGGCCGGCTCGCGTCGCTCGCTCACGGCGGTGTCACCTCATTGGAAATTCTCGCGCTGGGGCGCCGGACATGCCGGTACAGTCGCCCGGTCCAGCACGTCGTGGCTGCGGAAGGAGGGTAACGGCGTGGGCTCGGTCACCGCCACTGTGGCACCACCCACCGGCGCACACGTTACCCCATGGTTTCGGACATTCGGCGCGATCGCGGCGGCCGGGTTCCGGCGCCACGCGACGTACCGTCAGGCCGCCGTGGCGGGGTTGTGCACCAACACCGTGTTCGGCTTCCTGCGCTGCTACATCTTCCTCGCGGCGGCAGGTGCGGCGGGCACCGTCGCCGGGTACGACCGAGCGCAGCTCGCCACGTTCGTCTGGGCCGGACAGGGGCTGCTGGCGGTCATCGCGATCTGGGGCTGGACCGATCTGGCCGACCGGATCCGTACCGGCGAGGTCGCCGCGGACCTGCTGCGGCCGGTGCATCCGGTGACCAGCTACCTCGCCACCGACCTGGGCCGGGCCGGGTTCGCGTCGCTGGCCCGGCTGGTGCCGCCGCTGGTGGTCGGCCCGTTCTTCTTCGCCGTGTACGTGCCCCGGCACTGGGCCACGGTGCCGCTGTTCCTGCTCTCCGCGCTGCTCGCGGTGGTGGTCTGCTTCGGCTGCCGCTACCTGGTCAACGCCACCGCGTACTGGTTGCAGGACGTCCGCGGCCCGATGATCCTGTGGACGCTCGGCTCCGGCGTGCTGGCCGGGCTCTACTTCCCGCTCGGCTTCCTGCCCGGCCCGCTGGAGGCGGTCCTGCGGTACGCGACCCCGTTCCCCAGCATCCTCCAGGTGCCGCTGGACGTGCTCGTCGAGCGGGAGCCGATGTCCACCGGTCTCACGCTGGTCGGGGTGCAGGCCGGCTGGGCGGTGCTGCTGCTGGCGCTGTGCCGGCTGGTGCAGCGCCGAGCCGAGCGCCGCTTGGTGGTGCAGGGTGGCTGAGCGCGGCAGCGCGTCCAGGGTGGCTGAACTACGGGCGTACCGGGCGCTGCTCGGTGCGCAGGCGCGCTCGCAGGCCGCGTACCGCACCTCGTTCGTGGTGGACCTGGTCGGCAACGTGGGCGCCACCGTGTTCGACGTGGTAACCGTCCTGGTGATCTTCGGCGTGACGCGGGAGCTGGGCGGCTTCACGTTGCGCGAGACGCTCGTCGTGGTCGGCCTGTCGTCGTGCGGCTTCGCCACCGCCGACCTGCTGGTCGGCAACATCGAACGGCTTCCCCGGTACGTGCGCACCGGCCTCTTCGACGCCGTGCTGGTACGCCCGCTCGGGGCGCTGCCGCAGCTGCTGCTGATGGACCTGCCGCTGCGCAAGCTGTCCCGGGCCGTGTTCGGGCTCGCAGTGCTGCTTTTCGCACTCGTCTCGGCCGGCATCGACTGGACGCCGGGCCGGGTCGCGCTGGCGGTGGTCGCCCCGCTGGCCGCCGTGGTCTTCTTCGGCTCGGTCTTCGTGCTGACCGCCACGGTGTCGTTCTACTGGGTCGACTCGGGTGAGCTGGCCAACGCGGTCACGTACGGCGGGCGCGACTTCACCTCGTACCCGGTCACCGTCTACGGCGGGTGGTTCCGCGCGCTGTTCGCGTACGGGATGGGGTTCGCCTTCGTCAGTTACCACCCGGCGCTGGCGCTGCTGGGCCGCGCCGACCCGCTCGGCCTGCCGCACTGGACGGGCTGGGCCGCGCCGGGCGTCGCGGTGGTCGCGGCGGCGCTGGCCACCCTGGCCTGGCGCGTCGGGGTCCGTCACTACCGGAGTACGGGGTCATGAGCGTCATCGAGATGGACGGGCTGCGCAAGGAGTTCACGGTACGGGTGAAGGCCGGGCCGCTGCGGCGCGAGAAGCGGACGGTGACCGCCGTCGACGGGGTCGACCTGCGGGTGGAGCGCGGCGAGATGCTCGGCTACATCGGCCCGAACGGCGCCGGGAAGTCGACCACGCTGAAGATGCTCACCGGGGTGCTGACGCCGTCGGCGGGGCGGGCCCGGGTGTGCGGGTTGCGCCCGGTGGCCGACCGGACCCGGCTGGCGCTGCGGATCGGGGTGGTGTTCGGGCAGCGCTCGCAGCTGTGGTGGGACCTGCCGCTGCGGGACTCGTTCGACCTGTTGCGGCACGTCTACCGGGTGCCGGCCGGCGCGCACGCGGCCCGGCTGGCCCGCTGCCGGGAGCTGCTCGACCTGGACGGGTTCCTGGACATCCCGGTACGGCAGCTCTCGCTGGGCCAGCGAATGCGCGGCGAGCTGACCGCGGCGCTGCTGCACGGCCCGGAGGTGCTGTTCCTGGACGAGCCGACGATCGGCCTGGACGTGGTGAGCAAGCAGGCGGTGCGCGGCTTCCTGGCCGAGCTGGGCCGGGCCGGGGACACCACGCTCGTGCTCACCACGCACGACCTGGCCGACATCGAGCGGCTGTGCCGGCGGCTCGTGGTGATCGACCACGGGCGGGTGGTGCACGACGGGTCGATCGCCGAGCTGCACCGCCGGTACGGCTCGCGCCGGATGGTGGTCGCCGAGCTGGACGTGGCGCTGCCCGAGCCGCCGGTGCTGCCCGGGGCGCCGGTGCAGCGGGTGGAGGCGGACGGGCGGCGGCTGGTCTTCGCGCTGGAACGGGCGAGCGTCGCCGAGGTGGTGGCCGGGCTGGCCGGCCTGACCACGCTGCGGGACATCTCGATCGTGGAGCCGGACATCGAGGAGGTGGTGACCCGGCTCTACCGGGCGCCGGCCGGGGGTGCCGCGTCCGCGGTCACGGGTGCTCCATGACGAGTACGGCGAAGGTGCCGGGGGCCAGTGCCTCGTACCGGTGCGGGGTGTCGCCGGGGAAGGTGGCGTAGTCGCCCGGTTCCAGCTCGACCAGGTCGGTCTCGGGGCCGACGCGCATCCGCCCGGCGGCGACCACGACGTGCTCGACGCTGCGCGGGGTGTGCGCCTCGGCGAGCCGTACCGCGCCGGGTTCCAGCTCCATCACGTAGACGTCCCGCCGGGCGTGCGGCGCCCCGGCGGCGAGCAGGGTGGCCGAGAAGTCGGCGTGTTCGGACCGGATCCGGGGCCCGTGCCCGGCGCGGACCACCCGGACGGCGGCGGTGGGCGGTTCGACCAGGCGGCTGAACGGTACGTCCAGTGCCACGCCGAGCGCCCAGAGCGTCTCCACGCTGGGATTGCCGGACCCGGACTCCAGCTGGGACAGGGTGGACTTGGCGATTCCGGCGCGGCGGGCCAGCTCGGTGAGCGTCAGGCCCGCCCGTTCGCGCTCGCGGCGCAGCGCGGCGGCGATGGTGGCGAGTGGGGGAGCGGGGTCGATCGCCATCTGTTCGCTCCATCGGTCGGTTTGTTCGGTTTGACGAACCAGCGTGCTCCCGTTCAGGATAATGGACATGCGTACGGCATACCGAACGGGCGACGCCCGGGTGCTCCGCGACGTCGCCGCCATCGGCGCGGCGATGCTCGCCGTGGGCGCGTCGTTCGGCGCCGTGGCGGTGGCCGCCGGCCTGCCCGCCTGGGCCACACTCGCCATGTCCGCGTTCGTCTACGCCGGTGGCGCCCAGTTCATGGCAGTGGGCCTCGTCGTGGCCGGCAGTCCGCTCGCGGCAGTTCTCGCCGGCCTGCTCCTCAACGCCCGGCACCTGCCGTTCGGTCTGGCCCTCGGCGGCGCGCTCGGCTCCCGGCGCGCGCAGCGGCTGCTCGGCAGCCACCTGATGACCGACGAGGCGACCGCGTTCGCGCTGGCCCGCCCGGCCGGGCCGGAACGGCGCCGGGCGTTCTGGCTCGCCGGGGTGCTTCTGTTCCTGGCCTGGAACGCCGGTACCGCGCTCGGCGTGCTCGCCGGTGGCGCGGCCGGTGACCCGGCCGCCCTGGGACTCGACGCCGCCTTCCCCGCCGGGCTGGCCGCCCTGCTGCTGCCCAGCCTGCGCGACCGGGAGACCCGCCGGGTGGCGCTCGTCGGCGCCGGCCTCGCCGTGCTGGCGACCCCGTTGCTGCCGGCCGGGCTGCCGGTGCTGCTCGCGCTCGCCGCGCTGGCCCTGCCCCTGCTGGCCCGCCGTCGCCCACCCGCCGCGCCGTCCGAGACCGCTGACGAGGCGGCTGACGGCCGGAGCGTGCGGGCGGGGGAGGTCTCGTGCTGATCGCCGTGATCCTCGCGCTGGCCGCCGGCACCTACGGCTTCCGCGTCGCCGGGGTGCTGCTGCGGGACCGGCTGGACCTGCCTGAGTGGGCCCGTCACCTGCTGCCGGTCGGCGCCGCGACGTTGCTGGCCGCGCTGGCCGCCACCGCTGCGCTCACCGAGGCCGGGGGCTTCGCCGGCTACGCCCGGCCCGCCGGTGTGCTCGTCGGCCTGCTGCTGGCCTGGCGCCGGGCACCGTTCGTGCTGGTAGTGGTCGCGGCGGCGGCCACCACCGCGGTGCTGCGCCTGCTCGGCGTGGCCTGAGAGCGGCATCGACCCGCACGAGAACGGCCCCTGCCCGCCGGGGCGGGGAGGGGCCGATCGGCCCGGGTCGCCCCGGTCAGACCTTGTCGCCGATGTTCACCCGGGGCGCGGGCGCGCGCATCCGGCGGAACGTGATCGACCGCATGATCGCGTAGAAGTAGAGCGAGCCGAGCTTCTCGGTGCTCTTCGGGAAGCGCTCGCGGACCAGCCGCTTGATCTTCCGGGAGATCAGCACCGAGTCGATCAGCACACCGAGCGCCAGCGCGCCCCAGAGCACGTTCGACAGCAGCCGCACGATCGGAGGCATGGCCTGGTTGGAGCCGAACAGCACGATCAGCGCGCCGCCGAAGAACCAGGTGCCGATCGTCCGGCGGGAGTCGACCACGTTGCGGGCCAGCAGCCGCTCCGGGCCCCGGTCACGCGGGCCGCCCTCGCGGCGGAACTCGGCGGCGGCCTCGGCGCGGGCGGCGCGGCGCTGCGCGCGGGCCTCCTCCTTGGTCAGCGGCTTGGCCGGCGCGGTCGGCCGGCGACCGGCGACCGGGCGCTTCGGTGTGACCTGCCCGAGTTCCTTCTTGCTGGGCGTGTAGCCCCGGGGGCGGTCGGCGGACTCCTCGTCGGTCGTCACAGTGGTGACGGACTCCTCGACGAGGTCGGCGGACTTGCGGCGAAACAGCGACGGCACGCGGCAAGGGTAGCCAACCGGCCGCGCCCGGTGCACATCACGGGTGCACCGGGCGCGGCTTCCGTCTTGCGGTGCCGCGACAGAGGCGCTGTCGCGGCGCGGAACGGGACGGTCAGGGACGCTCGACGTGCGCGCCGAGGTCGGCCAGCTTGGCCTCGAAGTCCTCGTAGCCACGGTTGATCAGGTCCACGCCGTACACCCGGGAGGTGCCCTCGGCGGCGAGCGCCGCGATCAGGTGGCTGAACCCGGCCCGCAGGTCCGGGATGACCAGGTCGGCCGCGTGCAGCTTGCTCGGCCCGGCGATCACCGCGGAGTGCTTGAAGTTGCGCCGGCCGAAGCGGCACGGGGTGCCGCCGAGGCAGTCCCGGTAGACCTGGATGTTGGCGCCCATCGTGTTCAGCGCCTCGGTGTAGCCGAGCCGCTGCTCGTAGACCGTCTCGTGGACGATCGACAGGCCCCGGGCCTGGGTGAGCGCGACCACCAGCGGCTGCTGCCAGTCGGTCATGAAACCGGGGTGCACGTCGGTCTCCAGCGCCACCGCGTTCAGCTCGCCGCCCGGGTGCCAGAACCGGATGCCGCCCTCCTGGCCCGCGCTGCCGCCGCGCGGCGGGCGCAGGTCGGTGACCTCGTACTCGCCGCCGACCGACCGGAAGATGTTCAGGAAGGTCATCATGTCGGCCTGCTGGGCGCCCAGCACCTCGACGTGACCGCGGGTCGCCAGCGCCGCCGCCGCCCAGCTGGCCGCCTCGATCCGGTCCGGGATCGGCCGGTGGGTGTAGCCGTGCAGCTTCTTGACGCCCTGGATCTCGATCACCCGGTCGGTGTGCACCTTGATGATCGCGCCCATCTTCTGCAGCACGCAGATGAGGTCGATGATCTCCGGCTCGACCGCCGCGTTGCGCAGCTCGGTGACACCCTCGGCCATCACCGCGGTGAGCAGCACCTGCTCGGTGGCGCCCACGCTCGGGTACGGCAGCGAGAACTTCGTGCCGTGCAGCCCGTTCGGCGCGGACAGGTGCAGGCCCTCCGGGGTCTTCTCGACAGTGGCGCCGAACTCGCGCAGCGCCTGGAGGTGGAAGTCGATCGGGCGCGGGCCGATGTGGCAGCCGCCCAGGTCGGGGATGAAGGCGTGGCCGAGCCGGTGCAGCAGCGGGCCGCAGAACAGGATCGGGATCCGGCTGGACCCGGCGTGCACGTTGATCTGGTCGGTGCTGGCGCTCTCGACGTTCGTGGGGTCGAAGACGAGCTCGCCCTCCTCGTCGCCGTCGCTGACCTTGACGCCGTGCAGGCCGAGCAGACCGCGGACCACCTCGACGTCACGGATGCGGGGCACGTCGAACAGCCGGCTGGGTGTGTCGCCCAGCAGGGCGGCCACCATCGCCTTGGACACCAGGTTCTTCGCGCCGCGCACGCGGATCCGCCCTTCAAGCGGAGTGCCTCCGTGTACGACCAGGACGTCGTCGGTCAACGCAACCTCCAGCGCGTTGGGTGTTGCCGTGTCTAGTGATGGGTGCACGAAGTTCATCGCTACCCGGAACGCGGTCATGGGAAAACGGGCCGCGTGTGTCGTCGCCCCGGCAGCATAGCCCTCCGTGACGGGAATGGAATCGGTCACATCGCCAGCGAGGGCACGAACCGGGGTGTCCGGTGCGTTTCCGTGCCAGCGGTGTCACCGACGGTGATCAGGCTCCCGGAAGGGCGAGCATCTGGTCCAGCGCCGACCGGGCGTGCCGGGCGGTCTCCGGGTCGACCGTGATCTGGTTGACCACGCGGCCGGCGACCAGTTCCTCCAGCGCCCAGACCAGGTGCGGCAGGTCGATCCGGTTCATCGTCGAGCAGTAGCAGACCGCCCGGTCGAGGAACATGATCTGCTTGTCCGGGTGGGCCAGCGCGAGCCGGCGTACCAGGTTCAGCTCGGTGCCCACCGCCCACGCCGAGCCGGCCGGGGCCGCCTCGATGGTCTTGATGATGAACTCGGTCGAGCCGACCAGGTCGGCGGCGTTCACCACCTCGTGGCGGCACTCCGGGTGCACCAGCACGTTCACGCCCGGCACCCGCTCGCGTACGTCGTAGACGCTGTCGAGCGTGAAGCGGCCGTGCACCGAGCAGTGACCCCGCCACAGGATCATCTTCGCGTCCCGCAGCTGCTCCGGGGCCAGCCCGCCGTTCGGCTTGTGCGGGTCGTAGAGCACGCAGTCGTCCAGCGAGAAGCCCATCTCCAGCACCGCGGTGTTGCGGCCGAGGTGCTGGTCGGGCAGGAACAGCACCTTGCGGCCCTGCTCGAAAGCCCAGTCCAGGGCCCGCTTGGCGTTCGAGGAGGTGCAGACCACACCGCCGTTGCGACCGACGAAGCCCTTGATGTCGGCCGAGGAGTTCATGTACGTCACCGGCACGGTGTCCGCCGCGATGCCCAGGTCGGTGAGCGTGTCCCACGCGGCCTCGACCTGCGACAGCACCGCCATGTCGGCCATCGAGCAGCCGGCGGCGAGGTCGGGCAGGATCACCTTCTGCGCGTCCGAGGTGAGGATGTCCGCGCTCTCGGCCATGAAGTGCACGCCGCAGAAGACGATGTACTCCGCGTCCGGCCGGGCGGCCGCCTCCCGGGCCAGCTTGAACGAGTCGCCGGTCACGTCGGCGAACTGGATCACCTCGTCGCGCTGGTAGTGGTGGCCCAGGACGAACACCTTCGTGCCGAGCGCGGCCTTCGCGGCGGCGGCGCGGGCCACCAGGCCGGGGTCGCTCGGCGCGGGGAGATCACCCGGACACTCCACGCCACGCTCGGTGGCGGGGTCGCTGCCGCGGCCGAGGAGCAGCAGCGCCGTGGCGGTGTTGGACGGCTCAACCCAGGTCGAAGTCACGCCCCCATGGTCCCACAGCGCGACCACGGCGCAGCCGTCCCCGATGTGGCCTGCCACACTGCTGCGCATGCGCGTGCTGCTCTGCCCGGACAAGTTCGCCGGCACGCTGTCGGCCCCCGACGTGGCCGCCGCGGTGGCCGACGGATGGCGTGACGCCGCCCCCGGGGACGATCTGCTGCTCCGGCCACTCGCCGACGGCGGGCCGGGGTTCGTCGACGTGCTCGCCGGGGCGCTCGGCGGACGCCGGGTGCCGGTACCCACCGTCGACCCGCTGGGCCGTCCGGCCGCCGGTGAGATCCTGCTCACCGGCGACGGAACCGCGTACCTGGAGAGCGCGCAGGCGTGCGGACTGCACCTGCTCACCGCCGCCGAACGCGATCCGAAGGCGACCACCTCGTACGGGCTGGGGCTGCTCGTGGCCGCCGCGGTCGAGGCGGGCGCGCGGACGGTGGTGGTGGGGCTGGGCGGCTCGGCCACCAACGACGGCGGCGCCGGGATGCTCGTCCCGCTGGGCGTCACTCCGCTGGACGGCGCCGGCCGGGCCCTGCCGTACGGCGGCGCGGCGCTCGCCGCGGTGGCCGCGCTCGACGGCGAGCCCCGGCTGCGCGGCGTGACGCTCGTCGCCGCCACCGACGTGGACAATCCGCTGCTCGGGCTGCACGGCGCGAGCAGCGTCTTCGGCCCGCAGAAGGGCGCCGACCGGGCCGACGTGCTGCTGCTCGACGCCGCGTTGCAGCGCTGGGCGGAGGTGCTGACCGAGCGGCTGCCGGGCTGCCCGCCCGGGCTGGGCGCGCTGCCGGGCGGCGGCGCGGCCGGCGGCCTCGGCGCGGCCGTGCTGGCGCTGGGCGGCCGGTGCGAGTCGGGCATCGGTCTGGTCACCCGCGCGGTGAAGCTGGACGCCGCGCTCGACGCGGCCGATCTGGTGATCACGGGTGAGGGCTCGTTCGACCACCAGTCGCTGCGCGGCAAGGTGGTCGCCGGCGTGGCCGGCGCCGCCCGGGACCGGGGCGTGCCCTGCGTGGTGCTGGCGGGACGGGTGAGCACCGGGCGGCGGGAGGCGGCAGCGGCCGGTGTCACCGACGCGTACAGCCTGGTGGAGCACTTCGGCGGCGAGGAGCACGGGGGAGTGGACACGGCGATGACCCGCCCGGTCGAGGGGCTGCGCGCGCTCGGCGCCCGCCTGGCGCGGCAGTGGAGCCGCTGACCGGCTGCGCTGGTCACGCCGCCGGGTGGTGACGCCGGAGGCGGCGTACGATCGAAAGACGGACCACACCGGGAATCACTGGCGGACGTGCGGCGTTGGCCAGGACGTCCGGACCTCATACCGCGCAGGGAGACTTCCACGTGACCACGCCAGCGCAGACCGAGTCGACCGAGGCCAAGGCCCCCAGCACCGTCGTCCTCACCGACGTCGCGGCGCAGAAGGTCAAGGCCCTGATCGAGCAGGAGGGCCGCGACGACCTGCGGCTCCGGGTCGCCGTGCAGCCGGGTGGCTGCTCCGGCCTGCGGTACCAGCTGTTCTTCGACGAGCGCTCGCTCGACGGTGACGTCGTCACCGACTTCGACGGTGTCGAGGTCGTCGTCGACCGGATGAGCGCCCCCTACCTGGCCGGCGCCACCATCGACTTCGCCGACCGGATCGACGCCCAGGGCTTCACCATCGACAACCCGAACGCCGGCAGCTCCTGCGCCTGCGGCGACTCCTTCAGCTGAGTCGACGGCCGACCGGAAACGGCGGGCCGCCCCCGAGTGGGGCGGCCCGCCGCTTCGTCGTACCCGCGCCTGACGTCCGGATGTGCGCCGATCGACCGGTTGCCGACCGACCGCCGTCCGGCCGGTGCGGGGGCCGGTAGGCTGACCGCGCCGTGCTCCCGACCCCGAGGGTTGACATGAAGATCGCCGTGACCGGCTCGATCGCGACCGACCACCTGATGAGCTTCCCCGGCCGCTTCGCGGACCAGCTCATCGCCGACCAGCTCGACAAGGTCTCGCTGTCCTTCCTCGTCGACGAACTGGTGCTCCGGCGCGGCGGCACCGCGGCGAACATCGCCTTCGGCATGGCCCAGCTCGGGCTGCGCCCGGTGCTGCTCGGCGCGGTCGGCGCCGACTTCGCCGACTACCGCTCCTGGCTGGAGCGCCACGGCGTCGACTGCGACTCGGTGCACGTCAGCGAGGTCGCGCACACGGCACGCTTCGTCTGCACCACCGACACCGACATGTGCCAGATCGCCTCCTTCTACGCCGGGGCGATGAGCGAGGCCCGCAACATCGAGCTGGCCCCGGTGGCGCAGCGCCTCGGCGGTCTGGACCTGGTGCTGGTCAGCGCCAACGACCCGGCCGCGATGATCCGGCACTCCGGCGAGTGCCGGGACCGCGGCTACTCCTTCGTCGCCGACCCGTCGCAGCAGCTCGCCCGGATGGACGGCGAGGACGTGCTCGGCCTGATCGACGGCGCCGACTACCTGATGACCAACGAGTACGAGAAGTCGCTGCTGCAGAGCAAGGCCGGCCTGACCGACGAGCAGCTGCTCGACCGGGTCAAGGTGCGGGTCACCACGCTGGGCAAGCAGGGCGTGGAGATCGCCGGCCGGGAGATCGGCACGATCCGGGTGCCGATCGCGCGGGAGATCCAGGCGGTCGACCCGACCGGCGTCGGCGACGGCTTCCGGGCCGGTTTCTTCGCCGCGCTCGACTGGGGCGTCGGCCTGGAGCGGGCGGCCCAGGTCGGCTGCCTGCTGGCCACGCTCGTGCTGGAGAACTTCGGCGGCCAGGAGTACGAGGTCCGCCGGGACCTGTTCGTGAAGCGACTCGCCGAGTCGTACGGTGACGCGGCCGCCGAGGACGTCCGGCCGCACCTGCTGTGACCGCCCCGGCCGGCGGGGTGGAGCCGGAGGTCCGCCCCGGCTCCGGCGGTCCGGTGCTCGTCGCGTTCGCCGGGCTGCCGGGCGTGGGCAAGACCACCCTGGCCGCCCGCGTCGGTGCCGCCCTGCGCGCCCCGGTGCTGCCGGTCGACCCGGTCGAACGGGCCCTGCACCGCTACGGCCTCACCGGCGACGTACCCGGCATGGCCGCCTACGGCGCGGTCGCCGGGCTGGCCGAGGTGCAACTCGGCCTCGGGCTCAGCGTGGTCGTCGACGCGGTGAACCCGGTCGCCAGCGCCCGGGGCCTCTGGCACGACGTGGCCGAACGCGCGGGCGTGCCGCTGCGGGTGATCGAGGTGCACTGCGGCGACGAGGCGGAGCACCGCCGCCGGGTCGACGCGCGCCCGCCCGAGGACGGCACCTGGGAGCTGACGCTGCGCCGCCGCGCCGAGTACGAGCCGCTGATCGGCCCGCGCCTGGTGGTCGACACCGCGGTGGCAGCCGACCCGCTGCCCGGCATCCTCGCCTACCTGCGCTAGCCGCTCACCCGGACGTCGTAGGCGGGCCCCGGGCGCTCGGCGACGAACTCGTGGCCGCGCATCCGGCACCACGCCGGGATGTCCACCGCCGCCGCCGGGTCGTCGGCGAGCACCCGCACCACCGCGCCGGCCGGCAGGCCGGGCACCAGCCGGGCGAGATTGATCACTGGTAGCGGGCAGCGCTGCCCCCGGCAGTCCAGCACCTCGTCCGGCTCACTCACAGGTCCGTCACCCCCGCCTCCGCCCGCAGGTCCGCCACGATCCCGGGCAGCTCCGCCAGGAACCGCTCCACGTCCGCCTCGGTGGTCTCCCGGTGCAGCGACACCCGCACGTTGCCGTGCGACAGCACCCCCATCGCCTCCAGCACGTGTGACGGACGCAACGTCGACGACGTGCACGACGAGCCGGAGGACACCGCGAACCCGTGCCGGTCCAGCGCGTGCAGCAACGCCTCGCCGTCGACGTACAGGCAGGAGAACGTCACCAGGTGCGGCAGCCGGTCCACCGGGTCGCCGACCACCTCCACGTCCGGCACCTCCGCCGCCACCCGCGCCCGGATCCGGTCCACCAGCGGACCCAGCCGGGCCGCCTCCGCCGCCGCGTCGGCCGCCGCCGCGCGCAGGCTCGCCGCCGCCGCGACCACCGCCGGCAGGTTCACCACCCCGGGGGTACGCCCCGACTCCCGCTCGTCGGCCGGGTACGGCGACTCCCAGCGGGTGCCCTTGCGCACCACGAGCAGCCCGACGCCGGGCGGCCCGCCCCACTTGTGCGCGCTGGCGGTCAGCACCGACCAGCCCGCCGGCAGCGGCGCCCGGCCGGCCAGCTGCGCCGCGTCCACGTACAGCGGCACGCCCGCCTCGGCGCACAGCTCCGCCGCCGCGGGCACCGGCTGCACCGTGCCCACCTCGTGACTGGCCCCGATCAGCGCCGCGGTGGCCACGCCGGGCGCGGCCACCGCCGCCGCCCAGGCGTCCAGGTCCAGCCGGCCCAGCCGGTCCACGGGTACGGACACCGCCGCGCCGCCGGCGGCCGTGTGCCGCTGCGCGGCGTGCAGCACCGCCGAGTGCTCGATCGCCGAGTGCACCAGCGTCGCCCCGGCCCGCCGCCGCCCGGCCAGGCCGCCGAGCACTGCGGCGTGCGCTGCCGCCGTACCGCTGGGGGTGAAGGACAGCTCGTCGGCACGGACGCCGAGCGTCTGCGCGGCGGCCTCCCGCGCGGCGTCGAGAAGCTGTCGGGCCCGGCGGGCCGCCGAGTACAGCCGGGCCGGGTCCGCCCAGCCGTCGTCCAGGGCGGCCAGCATCGCCTGCCGTGCGACCGGATGCAGCGGCGCCGCGCTGGCGGCGTCCAGGTAGACCGGGGAGACGCTCATGACGCTCCACGCTATCGCCCGGTTACGCCCAAGATCCCCCCGATGGGGGTGGACAGCGACCCCAAGACGGCCTGGCCGGTCATGGTCGAGTAATCTGCGACCGTCGGTGACGCCTTTGCCGTCGGTGTCAGGGAGAACAACCGCCGCGGCGCGCTAGGGAGGCAGGACCAGGTGGTCGCAAGGAGTTCGGAGGTACGGCGCTCGGCCGTACAGGACAGCGCTTCCCCGGGGGCCGGTGGACGCCGGCGGCGTGGTGCTGGTCGAATCGCCGGGCTCGGTCTCGGCGCGGCGGCGCTGCTGCTCTCGCTCACCGGCTGTGACGTCGGCAAGGCGTTCGGCGGGTTCGGCTGGCCGCAGGGCGGCATCACGCCCGAGTCGCACCGCATGTACGACCTGTGGATCGCGTCCTGCATCGCGGCGCTCGCCGTCGGCGTGTTCGTGTGGGGCCTGATCTTCTGGTGCGTGGTCCGCTACCGCAAGCGCGGCAACGAGCTGCCGGTGCAGACCCGCTACAACCTGCCGATGGAGTTCCTCTACACCATCGCGCCGATCCTCGTGGTCTCCGTGCTCTTCTACTACACGGCGGTCGTGCAGACCGACGTGGTGAAGGAGTCGAAGAACCCGGACGTCACCGTCGAGGTCGTCGCGTTCAAGTGGAACTGGCAGTTCAACTACCGCGACGGCCAGGGCCGCGACGCCAACACCGTCGCCTCGGTGCTCGGCACCAGCGAGGTCATCCCGGTGCTGGTGCTGCCCAGCGGCCGCTCGATCCGCTTCGAGGAGACCAGCCGCGACGTCATCCACTCGTTCTGGGTGCCGGAGCTGCTGTTCAAGCGGGACGTCATGCCGGGCAACGTGCGCAACACGTTCGAGGTCTCCAGCATCGACCAGGAGGGCGCGTTCGTCGGCCGCTGCGCCGAGCTGTGCGGCAGCTACCACGCCTTCATGAACTTCGAGCTGCGGGTCGTCTCGCCGGAGAAGTACGAGCAGTTCCTGGCGGCCAAGAAGGCCGGCAAGTCGACCCAGGAGGCGCTCAGCGCGATCGGCGAGCCGGAGTACGCCACCGAGACCAAGCCGTTCGACACCCGGCGCGACGTGAACAACTTCAACCCGTCCGACGCGACGGCCGGCGCGGGAAGCTGAGGGGTCCGGCATGAAGACCGAGTGGAAGATCTTCCTGACCATCGCCACGTTCCTCCTCGGCGCGACGATCCTCTACGGCGCCTGGACGTACGCCGACAGCGGCGGTCACGTGGAGTGGATCGGCACTGTGGCGCTGCTGCTGTCCTTCCTGCTCTGCGCGATGTGCGGCGGCTTCTTCTGGTTCGTCTCCCGCCGTATCGACCTGCGCCCCGAGGACCGGCCGGATGGTGAGATCGCCGACGGCGCCGGTGAGGTCGGCTTCTTCAGCCCGGGCAGCTACTGGCCGTTCGGTCTGGCGCTGGCCGCCGCGATCGCCGGTCTCGGCCTGGTGTTCTGGCAGTTCTGGCTGCTGGGGCTGGGCCTGGTGGCGGTCGTCTTCGCCACCTGCGGGCTGCTGTTCGAGTACTACTCGGGCACCCGCCGCACCGCCGAGCACTGACCCGAAGCACCAGCCGCAGGCCCGCACCCCCTTCCCGGGGGCCGCGGGCCTGCTGCTTTTCCCCCCGGGGGGCCCGCCGCTGCATGCGTTGATCATGAAGTTGACGGCATCGGCGGTCCTTTTTGTCCCCGTCAACCTCATGATCACCGCCCGTGCGGTCGGGAGCGCCGTTCCACTTACCAAGATCTCGCTCACCGCGCGGCTTGCCCCGATGGGCGGGATCGCGGTCCGCTCCCTCTCACGGGCGGCGGACTCGGGTGGACGTGGCGGGAAGAGAGATAGCCGCGCACGATGCCGCGGCGCGGCGGGGCGGCGCAGCGCGGAAGGAATGCGGGAGGGTGCGGCGCAGCGCGGAAGGAGTGCGGCGCGGTGCGGCAGGGGAGGGCGCGGCGTGGGAAGGCGCCGCAGGGGAGGGGAGGGGAGGTCAGGCGGCCTGAGGGTGGGACGGGCGGCGGGCGCGGCGGCCGGACAGGCGGGTCTCGCGGAAGGTGAACGTGGCGATCACCACTGCAGCGCCGCAACCGGTGCAGATCAGCTCGGGGCAGTCGGCGCCGTGCCCGTCGCCGCACGGCGGCGCCTCGAACAGCACGACGCCTTCGCAGGTGTCACAGTGCAGCTCGCGGTCAGACACGGGTGGCTCCTCTCGCTCCGGGCACCGGCCGAGGCGGGGAGGCGCCGGCCGGCGGACCGAAGACCGAAAACGGAAAGACCGAAAACGGAAAATAACTCCCGTGTAGTTTGGCACGCGGGTACGACAACACCCGCGCCAGGCCGCCGTCAGGCGGCGCGCGCCACCTCGAGCCAGCGCTCCAGCGCGGCCGCGGCGCCGCCCGAGTCGACCGCCTCGGCGGCCCGGTCCAGGTTGGCCCGGAGCACCTCGTACAGGTCGCCGTCGAGCGGGCCCTGGGTGGCCAGCGCCACAGCGGCGTTGACCAGCACCGCGTCCCGCACCGGGCCGGTCTCGCCCGCCAGCAGGCGGCGCACGACGTCGGCGTTGTAGACCGCGTCCCCGCCGCGCAGGTCGGCCAGGGTGGCCCGGGGCACGCCGAGCTCGGTCGCGTCCAGCACGGCCTCCGTGACGGTGCCCTGCTGCGCCACCCAGATCCGGGTGGGAGCGCCGGTGCTGAACTCGTCCAGGCCGTCCTCGCCGCGTACCACGATCGCGGAGTCGCCCCGGGCCGCGAAGACGGCGGCCATCACCGGGGCCATCCGCTTGTCGAAGCAGCCCACCGCGCCCGCGCGGGGCCGCGCCGGGTTGGTCAGCGGGCCGAGGAAGTTGAACGCGGTGGGTACGCCGATCTCGCGCCGGACCGGGCCGGTGTGGCGCATGCCGGGGTGGAAGCGGGCGGCGAAGCAGAACCCGATGCCGGCCTCGGTGACGCAGCGGGCGACCTGCTCGGGCGCCAGGTCAAGGGGTACGCCGAGCTGCTCCAGCACGTCGGCGGTGCCGCAGGAGGAGGAGGCGGCCCGGTTGCCGTGCTTCACCACGCGGACCCCGGCCCCGGCGACCACCAGGGCCGCCATGGTGGAGATGTTCACCGTGTGGGCGAGGTCGCCGCCGGTGCCGACCACGTCCAGCGCGGTGGCGCGCACGTCCTCGGGCAGGTGCACCGGCACCGCGCGGGTCAGCATGGCCTCGACGAGGCCGCCCAGCTCGGCGGGGGTCTCACCCTTGGTGCGCAGCGCCACGGCGAACCCGGCGATCTGCGCGGGGGTGGCCGAGCCGGCCATGATCTCACCCATCGCCCACGCGGTGTCGGCGGTGGAGAGCTCCTCGCCGCGCAGCAGCGCGTTGAGCAGAAGCGGCCAGGTCCGTTCGCCCATGGCGGGCCTCCCGAGCGGCGTGAGGAAAGCGGTTGGGGCGCGCCACGGCCGCGTCGCCGTGGCGCGCGAAGGCCGGGGGATCAGGCCGCGGCGTGGGTGCGGCGCAGCAGCTCCGCCACGGTGCTGCCGGCGACCACCGGGTCCAGCGGGTGGGTCAGCGTGGCGTCGACCTCGGCGTACGCGGCCAGCCAGCGGTCGGCGGCGCGGGCCAGCACCACGCAGGTGGGCGGCGCGTCGTCCCGGTCGTCCTTGATCTGGCGGGCGATGCCGATGCCGCCGCCCGGGCTCGCCTCGCCGTCGAGCAGCATCAGGTCGATCTCGTAGTCGTCGACCAGCCGGATGCAGGCGTTGTACTCGTCGGCCTCGACGAACTCGATCTCGATGCCGGGCGCCGGCCGGGTGCCCACGGCGAGCCGCATGCGGTCGCGGACCTTCGGGTCGTCGCTGTAGAGCAGGACGGTGCAAAGACGATCGCTCATCGTGACGTGGCTCCCACCTCGTAGCTGCCCGCTGATCGTAGCGGGCGTCACATCCGGCCTGTCGCCCCGCCCGGGCGGGCTCGGGGCGTACCCCGGAACGGGCCTCAGGCGCTCGCCTCGGCGGCGCGCTCGCGGGCCTCCTGGCGGTCCAGCTCGCGGTCGAGCCGGCGGGCCTCGCGCTCGGACTGTTTGACCCACTGGACGACCAGGACGGCGAGCATGGTGACGCTGACGAACTCGCCGCCGGCCCACAGGATGCCCCCGGCCACCACCTGGTCGTTCCACGGGTCGGACCAGGACAGGTTGAGCGACGGGTACCAGTCGCCGCCGAACAGCGTGGTGCTCTGCATGATGGTGAGGCCGAGGACGGTGTGGAACGGCACCGAGAGCAGCATGAGCAGCGCGCGCCCCGGGTACGGCCAGCGGCCGGGCAGCGGGTCCAGGCCGAGCAGCGGCCAGAAGAAGACGCAGCCGGTGGCGATGAAGTGCGCGTGGACCAGCTCGTGCGCCCACTCGTGGCGCAGCGTGAACTCGTACAGGTCGGTGAAGTACAGCGCGAACGGGTTCACCACGAAGATGGCGAAGGCCACAAGCGGGAAGCTGTAGATCCGGATCACCTTGCTGTGCACGATCGCGAGCAGCCGCTTCCGGGGCCGCACGGGCAGCGTGCGCAGCGCCAGCGTCACCGGCGCGCCGAGCGCCAGGAAGATCGGCGCGATCATCGACAGCACCATGTGCTGCACCATGTGCACCGAGAGCAGGGCCGTGTCGTAGGCGCCGAGGCCGGTGAGCGTGACCAGGGCGATGCCGCCGAGGCCGGGGCCGAGGAACGACACGGTACGGATGACCGGCCAGCGGTCCCCGCGCAGCCGCAGCCGGTGCACCCCGTAGAGGTAGAGACCGGCGGCCAGGACGATGCCCAGCGTGAGCCAGCTGTCCAGCCGGGTCTCGGTGAGGACCCGGGCCACGGTGAACGGCGGCGGGGCGCCCTCGCCTCCCGCCGCCAGCGTCGCCGGAACAGCCGAGGTGACGGCGCGGATCTGATCGACGTGCAGCACGCTTTTCAGGGTAGGTCAGGCGAAGCGGACCTCCACTATCGGGCCACGGAAGGGCTCGGTTTGGCACCCCGCTGATCGTCGGTCCCGGTCAGGGGCAATAATGACCGCGTGACTGCGGCCCCAGCCATTGACAAGAGCCGGATCCACTCCCTGACCCGACCCAACATGGTCAGCGTCGGGACGATCGTGTGGCTCTCCAGCGAACTCATGTTCTTCGCGGCGCTGTTCGCGATGTACTTCTCCATCCGCGCGGCTGCGCCGGAGCAGTGGGAGAAGCACACCGAGGTGCTGAACATCCCGTACGCGACCACGTTCACGGTGATCCTGGTGCTCTCCTCGATCACCTGCCAGATCGGCGTGTTCGCGGCCGAGCGCGGTGACGTCCACGCTCTGCGCCGGTGGTTCACGATCACCTTCGTGATGGGTCTGATCTTCGTGCTCGGTCAGCTGAACGAGTACCGGACCCTGGTGCACGAGGGTGTGAAGATCAACGAAGACGGTTACGGGTCGATGTTCTACCTGACCACCGGCTTCCACGGTCTGCACGTGACCGGCGGTCTCATCGCCTTCGTGATCTTCATGGTCCGTACCACGATGGGCCGGTTCACCCCAGCCCAGGCGACCTCGGCGATCGTCGTGTCCTACTACTGGCACTTCGTGGACGTCGTGTGGATCGCGCTCTACGCCATGATCTACTGGCTCCAGTGATCTTGGCGCGTCACGAACCGCGCCGCTGCTCCGTCCCCTGAGACAAGGTCCAACCGGTTAAGGACACAGGTCATGACTTCTGACAACGACCGCCGACGCGGTCTGCTCGCGCGGCTGCGCGGGCGGCCCGTAGTGCGCAGCAGGGGCCGCCGCCGGCTGGGCGCCGCGGTCCGGCTGTTCGCCGCGCTGATGCTGGCCGGCGGTGCCTACACCGTCTTCGCCCCCGGCGTGCAGGCGCAGGACAACCCTCCGTTGACCGCCGCAGGCAACGAGGGCAAGGCGCTGTTCGACGTGAGCTGTGTGACCTGTCACGGTCGCAACGCCCAGGGCGTCGAGGGCCGTGGTCCGAGCCTGATCGGCGTCGGAGCGGCCTCGGTCGAGTTCCAGGTCAGCAGCGGTCGCATGCCGATGGCCCGGCAGGAGGCCCAGGCCATGCGCAAGCCGCCGCAGTTCACCGACGAGCAGGTGCGCCAGCTCGGGCAGTACATCCAGGAGCTCGGCGGCGGCCCGGAGGTGCCCAACGGGGACCTGCGTGAGGGCGCCAACCTGTCCACCGGTGGTGAGCTGTTCCGGATCAACTGCTCGCAGTGCCACGCCTTCAGCGGCGGCGGCGGCGCGCTGTCCTCCGGCAAGTACGCGCCGAGCCTGGCGCCGGCCAGCGACCGGCAGATCTACGCCGCGATGCTGAGCGGCCCGCAGAACATGCCGGTGTTCGGCGACAACCAGATCACGCCCGAGGAGAAGGCGGACATCATCGCCTACATCCAGGAGACGCTGAAGCACGACGGCGACCCGGGCGGCTTCAACCTGGGCCGCTACGGCCCGTCGACCGAGGGTCTCGCGATCTTCCTGGTCGGCATCGTCGCGCTGGTCTTCGCGAGCCTGTGGATCGCGGGCAAGTCGTGACCGGACGGATCAATGCTTCCAGTGCTGTGGCGCCGACCCCCGGCGTCACCCGTAGCGAGGTGACGGCATGAGCACCCACACCGAGCACCAGGCCCAGCAGGGCCCGGAGCCGCTCGACGTGAACGACCCCCGGCTCTCCCGGTTCGACATCGTCCAGGAGGGCGCGCGGCGCGACGACATCGAGATCGTCCACTACGAGCCGCAGGTGGTCCCGGGCAGCAAGGCCGAGCGCCGGCTGACCCGTACGGTCGCCCTGATGTTCCTGCTGACCGGCGTCTTCGCGACCGCCTTCCTGGTGGTCTACATCTGGTGGCCGTGGCAGTGGGAGCCGGGTACCGGTGGCGACAAGCTCTACACGCCGCTGCTCGGCGTGACGCTGGGCCTGGCGCTGCTGGGCATCGGCTTCGGCATCCTGACCTGGGGCAAGAAGCTGCTGCCCAAGGAGGTCTCGATCCAGGACCGGCACGACCAGGCCGACGACCCGGAGGGTCGCAAGATCACCGGCGAGACCATGCTCTACCTGGCCGACGAGATGGGCGTACGCCGCCGGCCGCTGCTCGGCATCTCGCTGCTCGCCGGCCTTGCGCCGGTGGGCGCGGTGGCCGCGGCCCCGCTGATCGGTGGCCTGATCGAGCAGCCGCACAAGAACAACCAGATGTTCACCACCGGCTTCCAGCCGGCCGAGGGCGGCAAGAAGATCCGGCTCATCCGTGAGGACGGCCGCCCGATCCGCCCGGCCGACGTCAGCGTCGGCGGCCAGCTCACCGTGTTCCCGGGCATCGACGGCGGCGTCAGCAACCTGCACGCCGACTCGCCCACCCTGCTCATCCACCTGCGGGAGGACGACGCGCAGAAGTCGCGCGCCGCGAACGAGCGCAAGGGCCACGGCGACTACATGTGGGGCAACTACGTCGCGTTCTCCAAGATCTGCACGCACGCCGGCTGCCCGGCCAGCCTCTACGAGCAGCAGACCAACCGGCTGCTCTGCCCCTGCCACCAGTCCCAGTTCCTCATCACCGACAACGCCAAGCCGATCTTCGGCCCGGCGAACCGGCCGCTGCCGCAGCTGCCGATCGAGGTGGACGAGGAGGGCTTCTTCGTGGCGAAGTCCGACTACACCGAGACCATCGGTCCCGACTTCTGGGAGCGGCCATGAAGCGCCGAAAGTTTGATGCGGCCGCGCTGCCGGCCAAGAGCGCGCGGGCGGTGGACGACCGCTTCCAGGTGGCCACGCCCCTGCGCAAGCTGCTGAACAAGGTCTTCCCCGACCACTGGTCGTTCCTGCTCGGCGAGATCGCGCTGTTCTCGTTCATCGTCCTGCTGCTCACCGGCGTCTTCCTGACGTTCTTCTTCGAGCCGGCGATGACCGAGGTCATCTACAACGGCAGCTACGCGCCGCTGCGGGGCACCCCGATGTCGGCCGCCTACGCCTCCAGCCTGGACATCTCGTTCGATGTCCGGGGTGGTCTGATCATGCGGCAGATGCACCACTGGTCGGCCCTGCTGTTCATGGCCGCGATCGTGGTCCACATGCTGCGGGTCTTCTTCACCGGGGCGTTCCGCAAGCCGCGTGAGACCAACTGGATCATCGGCTCGCTGCTGTTCTGGGTCGGCTTCCTGGCCGGCTTCACCGGCTACTCGCTGCCGGACGACGGCCTGTCCGGCACCGGTCTGCGGATCGCCTCCGCGATCATCCTGTCGATCCCGGTGATCGGTTCCTGGGTCAGCTCGTCGATCTTCGGCGGGGAGTTCCCCGGCACCATCATCATCAGCCGCTTCTTCATCGCCCACGTGCTGCTCGTCCCGGGCCTGCTGGTGGCGCTGATCAGCGTGCACCTCGGCCTGGTGTTCAAGCAGAAGCACACCCAGTGGCCCGGCCCCGGCCGGACCAACGAGAACGTGGTCGGCGAGCGGATGTTCCCGCGCTACGCGCTCAAGCAGGGCGGCTTCTTCATGGTCGTCTTCGGCGTGATCGCGCTGATGGGTGGCCTGTTCCAGATCAACCCGATCTGGCTGTTCGGCCCGTACGAGGCATGGGTGGTCTCGGCGGCCAGCCAGCCCGACTGGTACGTCATGTTCCTCGACGGCTCGACCCGGCTCATGCCGGGCTGGGAGATCCACATCCCGATCGGCAACGGGTACGTGATTCCACCGTTGTTCTGGCCGACGGTGGTGCTACCCGGAATCCTGGTCGGCCTGTCGACGATGTACCCGTTCCTGGAGGCGCGCCGCCTCAAGGACTACAAGCACCACAACCTGCTCCAGCGGCCCCGGGACGTTCCGGCCCGGACCGCCGTGGGCGCCATGGCGCTCGCCTTCTACGTCGTGCTGACCCTCTCCGGCGCCAACGACGTCATCGCGGACAAGTTCCACATCAGCCTGAACGCGATGACCTGGGGTGGCCGGATCGGCCTGCTGCTCCTGCCGCCGATCGCGTACTACATCACGTACCGGATCTGCCTGGGTCTGCAGCAGCACGACCGGGAGGTGCTGGCCCACGGCGTGGAGACCGGCATCATCAAGCGGCTGCCCGACGGCCGGTTCGTCGAGGTCCACCAGCCGCTCACCTCGGCGGAGGGCCACGACGGTCACCCGCCGGCGCTGGACTACGTCGGCTGGGTGGTGCCGAAGAAGATGAACCGGCTCGGTGCCCTCGGCCCGGCCATCCGGGGCTTCTTCTACCCGATCGAGAAGCCGGCCGAGGCGCCGGTCTCGCCGGGACACCCGCCGGTCGAGGCCCGGCCGGAGCGGGAGGAGATCGGCAGCGGCGAGAGCCGTCGCTGACCCTCCCCGGTACGACTGACAGTGGCGCCCGCCGGATCTTCCGGCGGGCGCCACTGCCGTTTCCGCCCGGTCGTCCCGTTGCCCCCCGCTCACGCCGGGCGACCGGTGCGCCGACGGCCGTCGCCCCCGACACGGACGGGTGGAATCGCAGGAATAACCCCGGTCAGCCGGGTATCCGTGCGGTCCGACGTCTCATGGGGGAGGAACGAATGTTGGGAATCAAACGCCTGGGCCTGCTGGCCGCGCTGGTGGTCGTGGGGCTGGCGCCCGCCGCCGCGTCGCAGGCTGCGGCGCAGCCGTCGACGCAGGACACGCAGTACCTGCAGGCGGTGCACCAGGTCAACCTGTTCGAGATCACCGCCGGTAACCTGGCCCAGCAGAAGGGCCAGAACCAGCAGGTCAAGGACCTGGGCAAGATGTTCGTGACGGACCACACCCAGCTGGACCAGACGGTGCAGTCGACCGCGCAGCAGCTCAACGTCCAGTTGCCGGCCGATCCGACCGCCGACCAGCAGAAGGTCCTCGACAAGCTGAACAACCTGAACGGGGCCGAGTTCGACAAGGCGTGGGTGACCGCGCAGCTCGCCGGTCACGTGCAGGCGATCCAGGCCACCCAGACCGAGATCTCGCAGGGCTCGGAGCAGTCGGTGGTGCAGATCGCCCAGGACGCGCTGCCGGTCCTGCAGGCGCACTACGACGCGCTCGTGGCCCTGGCCCAGACGCTGGGTGTCCCGGTTCCGCAGACCAGCGCCAGCGGCACGCCCAGCCCGGGCGGCACCACGTCCCCGGGTGGCACCGAGTCGCCGGCTCCGGGCGGCACCGAGACCGAGGAGCCCGCTCCGGGCACCACGGAGACCCCGGTGCCCAGCCAGAGCTGACGTACCGCACGGTCGACGGTGGCCGGTCCGCCCGCGAGGGCGGGCCGGTCACCGGCTCGTGTCAGTCGGCGTTCGCGAGCCCGATCGCGAACGCCTCCTCCAGGTCGTGCTGGGAGTAGGCGCGGAACGCGATGTGCGACTCGGTGTTGAGCACACCCGGCACCTTCGAGATGCTGCCGGCGATGACCTGCGCGATCTGCTCGAACTCCCGGACCCGGACCATGGCGATCAGGTCGACGTGCCCGGCCACCGAGTAGACCTCGCTGACGCCGGGCAGGTTGGCCAGGGTCTCGGCCACCTCGGGGATGGAGTCGGTGGCGCAGTCGATCAGCACGATCGCGGTGATCACGGGACGGTTCTCCGTTCGTCGGCGACGAGGCCCATGCTAGAGCCCGAGCCCCTCACCGCGCCGCCGGGACGGTCAGGTCGTCCCCGGCCCGGATCACCTCACGCAGGCGCTCCCCGGCCGCGACGGTCGCGCCCGGCCACACCACGGACCGGTCGACGTCGCCGTGCACCCGCGCGCCCGCGCCGACCACCGAGGCCGTGACCCGGCCGTCCACCGTCGCGGCCGGGTCCACCAGCCCTCCCGGGCCGGCCGCGTGCAGGTTGGCCGCCAGGTAGTCGGCCGGGGTGCCGGTGTCGTAGAACGTGCCCCGGTACGGCACCACTGTCAGCGCGCCGGCCGCCTCCGCCGGGCGCCACACCGCCCGGACCAGGTCGCCGAACGTGGCCGGCAGGTCGCGGACCAGCCGCCACGGCAGCAGCGAGAAACCCACGAAGTCGTGGCCGTCGAAGGTGCCGGGGGCGTCCGGGTCGTCGGCGGGCCGGCCGAGCAGGCGTACGCCGTGCCCGTCCCAGCCGTCCAGCAGCGCGGCGATGTCCGGGCCGGGGGGTGCCTGCGGGTCGGCCAGGTACGCGTCGGCGTTGCCCACGAGCACGCCCCGGCCGGCGATCCAGTCCCGCAGCCGGCCCACGCCCCCGGCGGTGCCCAGCGGAGCGTCCGGCTCGACCGACAGGTGGGCCCGTCCGCCCACCCGCGCGACCACCTGGTCACCCAGGTAGCAGGCGTTCACCGCGACCCGCTGCGGGCCGGTCAGGCCGAGCCCGGCCAGCCGGGCCAGCGCGCGGTCCAGCAGGGGGACGTTCCCGACCGGGCAGAGCGCCTTCGGCACCCGCTCGGTGAGCGGGCGCAGCCGGGTGCCCTCACCCGCGGCCAGCACCACCGCGCACACCTCGACACCCGCGGCCGGAGTGCCCGCGTGCGGGGTGCTCACGCGGCCGGTCGGTTCTCGCCGGCGCGCGGGCCGATGCCGTAATACCCGAGCAGGTTGGCGGTGGCGCGGCTGAGCCGGGGCAGGTCGTCGAGCGGATGGAAGGCGGCCTCGAGGACCTCGGCGCCGTCCACCTTCAGTTCGGTGGTCGACGCCGGCACCTCCGCCTCGAAGACCACGTCGACCCAGCCCTTGGCGTGCACCACCGCGTTCGGCACCGCCGGGCGCAGCACGTCGGGGGACAGGCGGACGCCGGACTCCTCGTACAGCTCGCGGGCCGCGCCCACCACCGGGGCCTCGCCGCGTTGCAGCAGCCCGGCCGGCAGCGTCCAGCTGTAGCCCGGCGGCTGGCGCAGCAGCAGGATCCGGCCCGCGCCGGTGGCCTCCGCGTCCCGGAGCAGCGTGACCGCGCCGACGATGTACTTCGGCACGGCCAGCCGGACCAGCCGTCGCCGCAGCGGGACCGGCAGCCGGTAGAAGAGCTTGTAGCCGAGGGCCCGTCCGGTGGCACGTGCGCGGGGGATCATGCCGTCCAGGCTAGTGGTCCCGGCGCGGGCCGGCTCCGTCTACTGCCGGTGGTCGACCAGATCGATCAACTGCTGGACCACGGTGTCCGGCTCGACCGTGCGGTCGAAGACCGCCACCAACAGCGTCTCCAGGTCGGGGTAGCCCAGTTCCTCGGACAGCCGCAGCAGTGGCAGGTCGCTGGCCAGGCCCCGGTTGTGCTTGCGCAACGCCAGGCCGATCGAGGCCCGGCCGAGCCGGACCTTGTCGGCGATCGAGATGCCCGGCTCGGTGTGCTCGGCGAACCAGCGGTTGATCTGCATCTGGGCGTGCGGGGACTTCACGAAGCCCAGCCACTCCCGGCGCGGGCCGCGCGGGGCCGCGTCCGCCTCGAAGCCGCTCTCCGCGTCGTTCTCGGTGAAGATCTCCACCACGTCGCCCTCCTCCAGTTCGGAGGAGAGCGGCGCCAGCCGGCCGTTGATCCGGGCGGCCAGGCAGTGGTCGCCGCGCTCGGCGCCCAGCTCGTACGCGAGATCGACCGGGGTCGCCCCGGCCGGAAGCACCAACTGCCGCCCGTCGGCGACCACCTGGATCTGCGCCTCGGACAGGTCGCAGCGCAGCGACTCCATGAACTGGGTCGGGTCGACGGTCTCCTGTTCCCAGTCGAGCACCCGGCGCAGCCAGGCCAGTTCGTCCGCCCGGTCCGCGCCCCGGCCCGCGGCCCGGGGGAAGCGGTAGTGGGCAGCCACGCCGTACTCCGCGGAGCGGTGCATCTCGGTGGTGCGGATCAGCACCTCGACCGTGCGGTCCTGGGGGCCGCAGACGCTCGTGTGCAGGGACCGGTAGAGGTTGTTCTTCGGGGAGGCGATGAAGTCCTTGAACCGGCCCGGCACCGGCCGCCAGAGCCCGTGCACGGCGCCCAGCGCGGCGTAGCAGTCGGTCGCCGGACCGTCCACCACGATCGCGATGCGGGGCAGGTCGTACGGGGCGGCGTGGTCGCCGGCGACGGTGTCCTTCCAGATCGAGTAGAGGTGCCGGGGGCGGGGGGAGACGTCGGCGTCGACCCGGTTGCGGCGCAGCGCCGCCCGGGTGCGGGCGACCACGTCGGCGAGGTAGGCGTCCCAGCCGGGCCGGTCGTGCACGAACCGGGCGATCCGCGCGTGCTCCTCGGGCCGCAGGTGCAGCAGCACCACGTCGTCCAGCTCGCGTTTGAGCGTCTGGATGCCCAGCCGGTCGCAGAGCGGGACCAGCACCTCCTGGGTCTTGCGGGCGATCCGCTCCCGGGAGGCGGCCGAGCGGACGCCGAGCGTACGCATGTTGTGCAGGCGGTCGGCCAGCTTGATCACCAGGACCCGGACGTCCTTGCCGGCCGCCACGATCATTTTGCGGACGGTCTCCGCCTCGGCGGCCTTGCCGTAGAACGCCTTGTCGAACTTGGTCACGCCGTCGACCAGGTGGGCGACCTCACGGCCGAAGTCCTCCTGGAGCGCCTGGAGCGTGTAGCGGGTGTCCTCCACCGTGTCGTGCAGCAGGGCGGCGACCAGCGTGATGGTGTCCATGCCGAGGTCGGCGCAGATCTGCGCCACCGCCAGCGGGTGGGTGATGTACGGCTCGCCGCTCTTGCGGAACTGGCCGCGGTGCATGTTCTCGGCGATCGTGTAGGCCCGGCGCAGCACCGAGGCGTCGGCGCTCGCGTGGATGCCGCGGTGGGCCCGGACCAGTGTGGTGACCGGGTCGCCGTCCGCGGTCGGCCAGGTGAGCAGGGAACGCAGGCGGCGGGTGAGCGGCAGTTCGCCCTGGGTCGGGAGCGCGCCACCCAGGGCGGCGCCGTGTCCGGCGTCGACGTCCACCTGGGACACCTCCTCACCCCGGCCCTCGGCCACCGGGAACCGGCGACCGGGAGCAGAGCCCGCGAATCGGGCAGGTCTGCACTCCTTTAACAGACTAAGGGAGTCGAGGTAGTCCGATCGGTCAGTTGGTCATGAGCGTTCGGTCGAGAGTTTGGCGGATCCGCCGTTCTCCGCCTTCGTCAGCAGGTCGCGGAAACGCCCCGCGCCGGCCACCGGCGAGGCCCATCCGTCGGTCGCCTCGACCAGCCGGGTCTCCGGTCGTTCCAACCAGGACAGGATCCGCTCGGTCTCCTCGGCGGTCGCGGCCGGCACCGGACCGTGCCCGGGCAGCACCGTCTCGGCGGTGGCCCGGATCGCGGCGATCGTGGGTCGCGGATGGACACCCGGCGGGGACACTCCGGCCCCGGCGAGCCGGCCGTGCCGGATCAGCGCCAGCTCCCAGCCGCCCCCGGCGGCCGGACGGGCGGCGGCCAGCTCGGCGATGCCGGTCAACGCGGCCAGCCGCTGCATCCGGACCGCCGCGCGCAGCACCGCGACGAGCCGGCCGCGTACCACGGCCGCCTCCTCGTACCGCTCGGCAGCCGACAGCACCTCGATGCGGGCGAGCAGCGCGTCCACCACCACTGCGGGGTCGTCGCTGGTGGCGGTGCGGAACGGGGTCGCCGCGCGGTCGTCGTACTCCTCGGGGGTGATCTTGTGCTCGCAGGGCGCCGGGCAGCGGCCCAGCTCGGCCAGCGCGCAGGCCGGCATGGTGGTGCGCCGGGAGAGCCGGTGCGTGCACTGACGCAGCGGCACCGCGTCGTGGAAGCCCGCGGCGGCCAGCTCCGCCGCCTGCCGGGACCGGAACGGCCCCAGGTAGGCCGTGTCGGTGGGCGCGAGGGCACGCACGATCGACAACCGGGGGTACGCCTCGTCGGTGAGCTTCAGCCACACCTGACGCTCCGGATACTTCGACCGGCGGTTGTACGGCGGCGCGTGCGCCGCGATCAGCCGCAGCTCGCGGACCTCCGCCTCCAGCGAGTGGGCGCACTCGACCGCCTCCACGCGCTCGGCGGCGGCGAGCATCTCGGAGATCCGGGCCCGCTTCTCCGCGGCCGTGAAGTAGCTGCGGACCCGGGTGGCGATGTCGCCGGACGTGCCGACGTAGAGCGGCCGGTCGTCGGCGGCGCGGAAGATGTAGACGCCCGGCACCTTGGGCAGCCCGTCGGCGAGGTGCCGCTTGCGGCGCTGGGTGGGCGTGACCGCGCGGGCGAACTCGATCGCCTCGCCGACCGTGTCGACCCGGTGCCCGCCGAGGCGGCCGATCAGCCCGTGCAGCACGTCGACGGTGGCCTTCGCGTCGTCCAGCGCCCGGTGGGTGGGCTGGGTCGCGGTGCGGAAGTAGGCGGCGAGCGTGCCCAGCTTGCGGTTGGGCACCTCGTCGCGGGTGAGCACCCGCCGGGCCAGCGCGGCCGTGTCCAGCACCCGGGGGTTGGGCCAGCGGTAGCCGTGCTTCGCGCAGGCGGCCTTGAGGAAACCCACGTCGTACGGCGCGTTGTGGGCCACGAGCACGGCGTCGGTGACGAACTCCAGGAAGCTGGGCAGCACCTGCTCGATCGGCGGCGCGGGCAGCAGCATGGCCTGGGTGATGCCGGTGAGCACGGTGATGAACGGCGGGATCGGCACGCCCGGGTTGACGAGCGTGGCGAGCACGCCCAGTTCCTCGCCGCCGCGGACCTTCACCGCGCCGATCTCGGTGATGCCGCCGCCGTCGGGAGCGCCGCCGGTGGTCTCCAGGTCGACCACCACGAAGGTGGTCGCGTAGAGCGGCAGCGCCGGGTCGACGCCGCTGCCCGCCGGGTCCAGGCCGGCCAGCGACTCCTGGACGTACTCCGCTCGTGTCACCCGCGGGACGCTAGCGGCACGGTCCGACACTCCTGTCACTGCCGTCCCAGGAGATACCACGGGGGTACGATGAGAGATCGGCTCACTCACCGGGCGGTGGGCCCGTTCGGGGTGGGAGACTTGCCTCATGCCCCTCACCGAGCCGTACGACGACCGCTCCTCCGTGGAGGAGCCGGTGGTCGGCGTGCCCGCGGGTGAGGACGCGCCACCACCGGTCGAGCCCGAGCCCGTGCTGCCCGAGCCGGTCCGGCAGCGGATCGTCACGCTGACCGCCGCCGTGCTGCCCGGCCTGCCCGCCGACGAGGTGCCGGTGCCGCTGCGGCGGGTCGCCAAGTTCGCCCCGAACCGTCGCGCCCGCCTCGGCGCGCCCGCGATCGCCGCCCAGCTCACCGCCGACCCGCTGTTCCGCCAGCGGATCACGGCCCGGGTGCTCGTCGACGCCGGCGACCTGGGCGCGGCGGTCGTCGAGGGCACCGCGCCGGCCGCCGCCGACCCGGTCGAGGTGGCCGCCCTGGCCTACCTGGCCCGGCCCCGCGGCTGGCGGGACCTGATCGAGGCCAGCGGCGAGGCGGTACGCGCCGAGGCCGACAGCGCGGTCGTGGCCGAACTGGTACGCGAGGCCGAGCAGCGGGCCGCTCGCGCCGAGCACGACCGGGCGGTGGCCCGGGTCGAGGCGGAGAAGCTGCGCGACGAACTGGCCCGGGTCCGCGAGGAGCTGGGTCAGCTCCGCGAGGAGGCCCGCCAGCTGACCCGTACCCTCCGGGAGACCCAGGCCCGCGAGCGCAAGGCCACCGAGACGCTCGCCACCGAGCGGGGGCGGGCGGCCCGCGCCGCCGCCGACGCGGACGCCGAGCTGCGCCGCGCCCGGGCCCGGCTGGCCGAGGCGGAGGCCGCGGCCGGGGTGGCCCGGGCCAGCGCCAAGGAGGCCCGCTCGGTCGACGACGCGCGGCTGTGGCTGCTGCTGGAGACGATCGGCCAGGCCGCTGTGGGGCTGCGCCGGGAGCTGGCGCTCGACCCGGTGGACAAGCTCCCCGCCGACTTCGTCGCCGACGCGTTCGCCGAGCAGCCGGGCGCCGCTGCGGCCGGCCCCTCGACGCGGGCCCGCGACACCGACGACCCGGCCCGCCTCGACCAGCTGCTCGCGCTGCCGCGGGCGCACCTGGTGGTGGACGGCTACAACGTGACCAAGCGCGGCTTCGGTGAGATGTCGCTGGAGCAGCAGCGCAAGCGGCTGATCACCGGGCTGGGCGGGATCGCCGCGCAGACCGGGGACGAGGTCACTGTCGTCTTCGACGGCGCCGAGCGGATCCACGGGCTGCCCCCGGCGCCGCGCGGCGTGCGGGTGCTGTTCTCCCGCAAGGGCGAGACGGCGGACGAGTTGATCCGCCGGCTGGTCCGCGCCGAGCCGGCCGGGCGGCCGGTGGTCGTCGTCTCCTCCGACCGCGAGGTCGCCGACGGGGTACGCCGGCACGGCGCGTACCCGCTGGGCGCCGACTCGCTGCTGCGGCGCCTGGCCCGGTCCTGACCGGTTGATCGTTTTCAGGCCGGCTGCTGCCTCGTTGTCCGGTTCTGTCATACCCGCGGCATAGCCTTGCGGTGACCGACGGTGGTGGTCCCTTCCCCGACCGCTACCGGCGACCCGTCAGGAGGCGTTGATGCTGATCGACTGCGACACCTGCGGCAACCGCGGCGCCGGCTGCTCCGGCTGCCTGGTGACCGCACTGCTCGACTCAGACCCGGCCGACCTGGGCCCGGCCGAGCACCGGGCGATCGAGGTGTTCGCGCGGGCCGGATTCGAGGTGGAGGTGCTGCCACCCGCGCCCGTCGCGGTTCCCGCGCCGGCACGGGCACCGGCGCCCCGCCGTACCGCCCGTCGCCGGATCGCCTGACACGTCTGCTGCCGCCCGGGGGCGCCTGTCTGCTCGGCGCTCCACGCGCGCCGCTCTTGGTTCCCCTGTCACCCGCCGCTCCGGTCGGCTCGCACGCCTCGTGAAGGATCAGCCGAAGCCGCCCGCCCGCCGACGCTCACGGCCACCTGTCCACCCCGGGCGCCACCGCCCAGCTCGATGTGTGAGCTGTGTCGGCCACCGCGCGGGGAAACTGCCGGAGTCGTATCCGGCCGCGTCGCCGGGCTGTGCTCCGGCCATGGCGGCCGCGATCGGGGCCGGGCAATAGGATGGGCGGTCACGGCGGGAGGGGAGCGGCATGACGCGGACGGGGCACGACGGCGGGGTGGGTCGGTGACCCCGCGCGCCTGGGCGCTGCTGACCCTGGGCGGCCTGGTGGTCGCGCTGCTCGTGGCGGTGGCGCTGCTGGTGCCGTGGAGCCGGCCGCCGGCACCCCGCGCCGACCAGCTCGCGGCGCTGCGGGATCTCCCGGCCGAGCAGGTGACCCGGGGCCGGGCGTTCCACGGCGCGCTGCGCCCGGCGGCCTGGTCGGCGCTGGCAGTCGGGCTGGTGGTGGCGTTGCTGCTCGGGCTGACCCCGCTGGGCGGGCGCCTGGTCGAACTGGTCGGTCGGCCTTTCGGCGGGCACTGGATCGCGCAGGCCGTGCTCGGCGGGCTGGCCGTCATGTTCCTCGCCGACCTGCTCACGCTGCCGTTCGCGGCCTGGCGCCGCACCGTGCTGGTCCGCTACGGACTGAGCACCCAGAGCTGGGGCGGCTGGGCGGTCGACCTGCTCAAGTCGTACGCGGTCAGCGCGGTGATCGGCGCGCTGGTCCTGCTCGGGTTCTACACGGTGGTCCGGTTCGCCCCCCGCTGGTGGTGGGCGTTCGGCGCGGCCGGCGCGGCGGCCCTGGTGGTGGTCCTGTCGTTCGTGCTGCCGGTGCTGGTCGAGCCGGTGTTCAACCGGTTCACGCCGATGGAGCCGGGTCCGCTGCGCAGTGAGCTGACCGCGATGGCCGCCCGGGACGGCGTACCGGTGCGCGACGTGCTCGTCGCCGACGCGTCCCGGCGTACCAGTGCGGTCAACGCGTACGTCTCCGGACTCGGTCCGACGCGGCGGGTGGTCGTCTACGACACGCTGCTGCGCGAGGCGGAGCCGGCCGAGGTGACGAGCGTGGTCGCCCACGAGCTGGGGCACGCCAAGGACCGGGACGTGTGGACCGGCACGGTGCTCGGCGCGCTCGGTGCCGCCGCCGCGGTGGTGGCGCTCTACCTGATCGGATCCTGGACGCCGCTGCTGCGGCTCGCCGGCGTCGACTCGATCGCCCAGCCCCGGGCGTTCCCGCTGCTGATCGCGCTGGTCACGGTCGCCGGCCTGCTCGCCACCCCGGCGCAGGCGCTCGTCTCGCGCCGGATCGAGGCCCGCGCCGACGCCCACGCGCTGGCGCTCACCGGCGACCCGGCGACGTTCGAGGCGATGCAGCGGCGGCTGGCCGGCGTGAACCTGGCCGACCCCGACCCGCCGCGCTGGGAGCGCCTCTGGTCGGCGACCCACCCGTCCACCGTCGAGCGGATGGCAGCCGCCCGCGCCTACGCCAGGGAGCCGGGCCGATGAGCCGCACCTTGCTGATCACCAACGACTTCCCGCCGCGCCCCGGCGGCATCCAGTCGTTCGTGCACAACCTCGCGGTGCGCCAGCAGCCCGGCTCGGTGGTGGTGTACGCGTCGAGCTGGCGCGGGGCGGAGAAGTTCGACGCCGACCAGCCGTTCGAGGTGGTGCGGGAGCGGACCCGGGTGCTGCTGCCCACCCCGCTGATCGCCCGGCGGGCGGCGCGGCTGGCCCGCGCGTACGACTGCGACACCGTGTGGTTCGGCGCGGCGGCCCCGCTGGGGCTGCTCGCCGCGGGCCTGCGGCGGCGGGCCGGGATCCGCCGGGCGGTGGCGCTGACCCACGGGCACGAGGTCGGCTGGGCGGCGCTCCCCGGCGCCCGGTCGGCGCTGCGCCGGATCGGCCGGGGCGTGGACGTGACCACCTACCTCGGCGAGTACACCCGGGCGCGGCTGGCCCGCGTGCTGGACGGGCTGACCGAGCTGCGGCGGCTCGCGCCCGGCGTGGACGTGGACGCCTATCACCCGGAGGTCGACGGCGGGCGGGTCCGGTCGCGGCTCGGGCTGGCCGACCGGCCGGTGGTGGTGTGCGTGTCGCGGCTGGTGCCCCGCAAGGGCCAGGACATGCTGATCCGCGCGCTGCCGGAGATCCGCCGCCGGGTGCCCGACGCCGCGCTGCTCGTGGTCGGCGGCGGCCCGTACCGCTCGACGCTGGAGAAGCTGGCCCGGCAGACCGGGCTGGAACGCGACGTGGTCTTCACCGGCTCGGTGCCCTCGGCCGAGCTGCCCGCCCACTACGCGGCCGGTGACGTCTACGCGATGCCGTGCCGCACCCGCAACCGTGGGCTGGACGTGGAAGGGCTCGGCATCGTCTACCTGGAGGCGAGCGCGACCGGTCTGCCGGTGGTGGCCGGTGACTCCGGCGGCGCGCCGGACGCGGTCCGGGAGGGGGAGACCGGGTACGTGGTCGGCGGCCGGGACGTGGCCCAGCTCGCCGACCGGGTGGCCACGCTGCTCGCCGACCGGGACCTGGCCCGGCAGTTCGGCGCCGCCGGCCGCGCCTGGGTGGAGCGGGAGTGGCGTTGGGAGACGCAGGCGCAGCGCATGGCTGCCCTGCTGGCCGGCTGACCGCGCGCCGAGCGGGTCAAGAGGCCGCGGGCCGACCAGGCTCAGAAGGCCGCGGGCCGGCCGGGTCAGGGGGCCGCGTCGACGTGGGCGGGCACCCGGCCCAGGTGCGGCGCGGCCGGGCCGGGACGGCCGAAGTGCCAGCCCTGCCCGGCGTCGCAGCCGATCGCGCGCAGCCGGTCCGCCTGGTCGGCCGTCTCCACGCCCTCGGCGGTGACGGTCAGGTCCAGCGCGTGCGCCAGCGACACCAGCGAGGCGAGGATCCGCTCGTCGGTGCCACTGCCCGGCGCGCGCAGGCCGGTCACGAACTCGCCCGCCACCTTCAGCTCGTCGACCGGCAGGTCCCGCAGGTACGCGAGGTTGCAGTAGCCGGTGCCGAAGTCGTCGATGGCGACCCGGACACCGAGGTCGCCGAGCACCCGCAGGGCGCGCACCGGCTCGACCACGGTGCTCATCATCGTGCTCTCGGTGATCTCCAGTTGCAGCCGGTGCGGCGGCAGGCCGGTGCGCCCGAGCACGCCGCGCACCTCGGTCACCAGGTCGGTGCGGTGCAACTGCCGGACCGCGAGGTTGACGCTGACGAACGGGGCGTCGCCGTCCGGGCCCGGCCAGGTGCCCGCCTCGCGGCACGCCTCGGCCAGCACCCAGCTGCCCAGCCGGACGATCAACCCGGTCTCCTCGGCCAGCGGGATGAAGCTGTCCGGCCGCAGCACACCCAGCTCCGGGTGCCGCCAGCGCACCAGCGCCTCCATGCCGAGCACCCGCCCGTCGCGCAACGAGGTCAGCGGCTGGTAGTCGAGGTAGAACTCGCCCCGGTCCAGCGCGGCGGGGATCGCCGCGGACAGCGCGTACCGGGCCAGCTCGCGGCGGTTGCGGTCGGCGTCGAACAGCGACCAGCGCGCCCCGCCGGCGGCCTTGGCCCAGTGCAGGGTGCTGTCGGCCGCGCGCATCAGGTCCATCGGCGAGGTGCCCGCGACCGGGCGCTCCACGATGCCGATGCTCGCGGACACGGTCAGCTCGTGGCCGTCGACGAGCGCCGGCTCGCGTACCGCGGCGAGCGCCGCCTCGGCGACCTTCACCGCGTCGTCGGTGCCGGCGGTGCGCTCGACCAGGATCACGAACTCGTCGCCGCCGAGCCGGGCCACCAGGTGCTCGCCGAGCGCGCGGTGCAGGCGCTGGGCCACAGTCACCAGCAGCGAGTCGCCGACCTGGTGGCCGAGGGAGTCGTTGACCACCTTGAACCGGTCCAGGTCGAGGAAGCACACACCGACCCGGTCGGCGCCCCGGCCCGGCGCGGTGATCGCGTCGGTCAGTCGTTCGGTGAACAGCGTGCGGTTCGGCAGGCCGGTGAGCGGGTCGTGGGTGGCCTGGTGCCGGAACCGGGCCTCGCTGTCGCGCAGCGCCCGTTCGGCCTGCGCACGGGCCATCATGGCGGCGCGGCGGATGGACTCCTGCTCGTCGAGCGTACGGTCGCGCAGCGCGCGGGCGTACCCGGTGGCGACGGTGGCGAGCAGCCGCGCCATCCGGTCCTCGACGTCGTCGACGACCAGGTCGAGGTCGCGGACCAGGCGCAGCTGGATCACCTCGACGGTGCGGCCCAGCCCTTCCGCGGACGCGATGTGCGCCTGCACCAGCTCGGCGCCGACCTGCTGGCCGATCCGCAGGTCGAACGGCTCGGCGCGCAGCGCCTGGGCCAGCCGCTCGGTGAGCCGTTGCAGCATCTCCTCCAGCTGCGCCTGCGCCATCGGCAGGTAGCTGGTGCCGGACACCGCCTTGGCCCAGGCCCGGGCGAACACGCCGGGCCGGCAGCGGGTCGCGTCGTCACCCACCGAGCCGCCCGACCCCGCCCATGAAGACGGCCCGCTCGGCGTTCTCCGCCTGGTCGGGGGAGTCCGGCCGCCACTGCGGCACCCACACCACACCCGGGTCGACCAGCTCGAAGCCGTCGAACAGCGCGGTCAGCTCGGCCCGGCTGCGGATCCAGAGCTGGCTGTCGGTACGCCGGTAGACCCGCTCCGCCTCGGCCCGTTCGCCGGTGCCGTCGCGGCCCTCCTCGCTGGCCTGGGAGAGCACCAGGTGGCTGCCGGGCGCCAGCGCCCCGCGCAGCGTCCGCAGGACCTCCTCGGGGCGGTCGGCGTCCGGGACGAAGTGCAGCACCGCCACGATCATCACGGCGACCGGCCGGGTGAAGTCCAGCAGCCGGGTGACCTCCGGGTGAGCCAGGATCGCCTCCGGGTTGCGCAGGTCATCCTGGAGCACCGTGGCGTGCTCGTTGCCGGCCAGGATCTCGTGGCTGTGCGCCACCGCCACCGGGTCCACGTCGACGTAGACCACCCGCGACTCCGGATCGATCCGCTGGGCGATCTCGTGCACGTTGCCGACGGTCGGGATGCCGGAACCGATGTCCAGGAACTGGCGGACGCCGGCCTGGGCGAGGTACTGCACCGCCCGGCGCAGGAACGCGCGGTTGGCCTGGGCCATCAGCGGTGCCTCCGGCACCGCCTCCACCATCGCGCGGGCGGCCGCCCGGTCGGCGGCGAAGTTGTGCGAGCCGCCGAGGTAGTAGTCGTACATGCGGGCGACGCTGGGGCGCTCGATGTCGATCGTCTCGGGTGCCCAGTCCGGCCGCTGCATGTCCTGCCCCTCGGATGTCGGCGACACGCGGTCGTCACCGCCGCGCGGATCACCCGGGTATTCTGCCCCTCCGCCGTCGCGGTGCAAAGACCACCGTCGCTATGCGTCCGGCCGCTCACCGTACGCGACCACGCGGTGGCCGGGAACGCCGAGAGGCCCGCGTCCGTGACGGACGGGGCCTCTTCCGGCGGTACGCCTTCAGAACTTCGGGGCGTCCGGGGCCTCCAGCAGGCCCAGCCGCAGCGCGGTCATCAGGGCCTGCGCCCGGTTGGCCGCGCCCAGCTTCTCGTAGAGCTTCGAGATGTGGGTCTTGGCGGTCGACTCGCTGACGAACAGCTGCTTGGCGATGCCGGCCACGCTCATGCCGTCGGCGAGGAGCCGCAGCACCTGGCCCTCACGGGGGGACAGCTGCGGGCCGGACGGTGCCAGCCGGCGCTTCATCGCCTCGGCCAGGTCGGCCGCGGTGAACGCGCTGGGGGAGGAGGCGGCGTGCCGGGCCGCGGCCACCACCTCGTCGGCCGGGGCGGTCTTCGGCACGAACGCGCTCGCGCCCGCCTCCAGGGCGCCGAAGAGCTGGTCGTCGCCGGCGTACATGGTCAGCACGACGATGCCCATCGACGCGCTGGACTTGCGTAGGGCGCGGGTGGCCTCCAGGCCGCTGCCGTCGGGCAGACGGAGGTCCATGATCACCACGTCGGGCTGGAGCGCGCCGGCCTGGCGCACACCCTCCGCCGCGGTCGCCGCCTCGCCCACGACCTCGAACTGGCGGTCGCGCTCGAACGCGTGACGCAGCCCTTTGCGGATGAGGTCGTGATCGTCGACCAGGAGAACCTTGGTACGGGTGGCCGGTGTCGGACTGCTGGTCATCCTCGGGTTACTCCCCTTCTGCTGCTGCGGCGCTGCCGCGCACCTTATCGCGCCGGGGCGACGAACCGAGCACCACCGCCACAGTCGTCCCACTAGGCTGTCGCGGCCTGATCTCCAACCGGCCTCGGATACGTTCCGCCCTCTCGGCCATGATCGCAAGGCCATAGTGCCCGTCCGGGCGCTGGTCACCGATGCCGTGACCGTCATCCGACACTTCGATTCGGGTGTACGGGGGATCCACCTCGCACGTGACCCACAGGTTCGACGCGCCGGCGTGCTTGCGCGCGTTGGTCACCGCCTCCTGTGCGATGCGCAGCAACTCG
The DNA here is from genome assembly GCF_008868145.1 of Micromonospora sp. AMSO1212t. Lineage (NCBI taxonomy): Bacteria > Bacillati > Actinomycetota > Actinomycetes > Micromonosporales > Micromonosporaceae > Micromonospora > Micromonospora sp. AMSO1212t. The sequence continues at coordinate 10,807 of NZ_WBKS01000031.1, read as the reverse complement.
GCCTCGGTGGCGGCCGGCAGCCGGGCGGTGGACTCGTCCAGCGACAGGTGCACCCGCAGGCCGCCGGAGGCGCCGACGGTGCGGGCGTACTCGGCGATGGCGGCGGCCAGGCCGCCGTGGCGGTCCACCTCGCTGCGCAGCTCGAACAGGCTCAGCCGCAGCTCGGTGATCACCCGGGTGACCTCCTGGCGCAGCGTACGCAGCGAGTCGGCGGTCTCCTCGGCGTCCTCGTGCACGGTGGCCAGCGCGTTGTCGATGCCGTACCCGACCATGACCAGTTCCTGGGCGACCCCGTCGTGGATCTCCCGGGCCAGCCGCTGCCGTTCCTCGTTCGTCGCCAGCGAGCGCACCTCGTCGAAGAGCAGCGCGGCCTCCAGCCGCAGCGCCGCCGGGCCGGTCAGCGCCGTCACCCGGGACACCACCGGCGGCGGGTACGCGGCGGCGGTGTCCGCCTCGATCACCACCAGGCCGACCGTGCGTACGCCCGCCACCAGCGGGACGATCAGCGCGGAGACCTCGCCGGAGTGCCGGGACCGGGCCTGCGAGCGGGCCGAGACGGTCGGCTGCTGGGTGGCCCAGGCGTCGGCGATGGCCGAGTCGGCGTCGAGCGTGGTCTCCCAGTCGACCCGGTCCGCGCCGATCTGCGCGAGCACCACGAGCCGGCCGCCGCCGCTGGCGGACAGCACCGCGCCCCGGTCGGTCTTGGCCACCACCCGCAGCTCCTCCAGCAGGTGCTCGGAGATGCCGCCCGGGTCCAGGGTGGCGCCGGGCAGCTGGCGGGCGACGGTACGCAGCTGGGTGAGCAGGCGGGTCGCCTCGGCGTACGGCTGGGGTTTGCCCTCGCCGCGCACCCGCATGACGCGCTGGAGCGTGCCCGCGGTGTAGAGGCCGAGACCGGCCAGGATCAGCCACTGGGCGCAGACCGCGAGGTAGCCGACCTGGCCGAGCTGTGGCCCGCCGTCGACCTGCGTGAACGCGGCGCTGGCCAGCAGTGTCGCCGCCGCCACGGCGAGCAGCGCGGCGCCCTCGCGGAACCGGCGGCTCAGCGCGGTCACGGTGACCGGCACGGCGAGGTACGGCAGCACCGCCGAGGCGCCCAGCCCGCCGGTCACGCCGGACAGATGGGTGTCGGCGGCGACCTGGCTGGCGGCCAGCCCGAGCACCACCACCTCGGCGAAGCGGCTGATCGGTGCGAGCAACCGGTGTTGTGGGGCGAGCACGGCGGGCAGGCCGGCGACGCCCAGCAGCGCGATCCACCAGAGCTGGGCGGCGTCGCGGGTGGCGAACAGGGTCAGGGTGGCGACCAGCGCGAGGAGGACCGCGCGAGCCGCCGCCGCGAGCGGCTGTGTCGACGGCTGGCGGGATGTGGAGGCGGGCACGTGACGGATGGTAGTCAGCCGCGGTAGATCTCGGCGATCTCCGAGGCGTACGTCTTGTGCACGACCTGACGCTTGACCTTGAGCGACGGGGTCAGCTCACCGGTGGTCTCGGTGAAGTCCTGCGGCAGGATCCGGAACACCTTGATCGCCTCGGCCTTGGAGACCGCCTGGTTGGCCTGGTCGACCGCGGACTGCACCTCGGCGCGCAGCGCCGCGTCCTCGCGCAGCTCGGCGATGCTCGTGGTCTCCGGGCGCCCCTGCCCGGCCAGCCACTTCGGCAGCGCCTCCTCGTCGATGGTGACCAGGGCGGCGATGAACGGCTGCCGGTCGCCGACCACCACGCACTGGCTGATCAGCGGGTGCGCCCGTACCTGGTCCTCCAGCACCGCCGGGGCGACGTTCTTGCCGCCGGCGGTCACGATGATCTCCTTCTTCCGGCCGGTGATGCTCAGGTAGCCGTCCTCGTCGAGATTCCCGAGGTCGCCGGTGCGGAACCAGCCGTCGGTGGTGATCGCCTCGGCGGTGGCCGCGTCGTTGTGCCAGTAGCCCTGGAAGACGATGTCGCCGGCGATCAGGACCTCGCCGTCGTCGTCGATCCGGATGGTGACGCCGGGCAGCGGGCGGCCGACAGTGCCGATCCGGGTGCCGGTGGGCAGGTTGGCGGCGGCGGCCGGCGAGGTCTCGGTGAGGCCGTAGCCCTCGCAGATGGTCACCCCGACGCCGCGGAAGAAATGCCCGAGCCGCGCGCCCAGCGGCGCGCCGCCGGAGATGGCGTCGCGGCACCGGCCGCCCATCGCCGCCCGCAGCTTGCGGTAGACCAGCTTGTCGAAGAGGGCGTGCTGCGCGCGCAGGCCCAGGCCGGGACCGCCGGGCAGCTCCTGGGCCTCGCTCCACGCGATGGCGACCTTCTCCGCGCGGTCGAAGATCTTGCCCTTCCCCTCGGCCTCGGCCTTCTGCCGCGCGCCGTTGTAGACCTTCTCGAAGACCCGGGGGACGGAGAGCACGAACGTCGGCTTGAAGTCCTGGAGTTCGGCGACCAGGTTCTTGGGGTCCGCGCAGTGCGCCATGGTGGCCCGGGCGTGCACCACGCCGACCTGGATGAGCCGGGCGAAGGCGTGCGCGAGCGGCAGGAACAGCAGGGTGGAGGCGCCCTGGCGGAACAGGTTCGGCAGCACCGGCACCGCGTTGGCGATGTCGGAGTAGATGTTGCGGTGGGTCAGTACGCAGCCCTTGGGCCGGCCGGTGGTGCCGCTGGTGTAGATGATCGTGGCGACGTCGTCGGCCTTCGACAGCGAGCGGCGGGTCTCCACCTCGGCCCGGTCGACCGACGCGCCGGCGGCGACCAGGTCGTCGACCGCGCCCAGTTCGATCTGCCAGACCTCGCGCAGCTCGGGCAGCCGGTCGCGGACGCCGGCGACCATGGTGGCGTGCGCGGTGCTCTCCACCACGACGGCGACGGCGCCGGAGTCGCCGAGGATCCAGGCGGCCTGCTCGGCGCTGGAGGTCTCGTAGATCGGCACGGTCACCGCGCCGGCCGCCCAGATCGCGTAGTCGAGCAGCGTCCACTCGTAGCGGGTGCGGCTCATCAGGCCGACCCGGTCGCCGGGGGAGACGCCGGCCGCGATCAGGCCCTGCGCCACCGCCACGACCTCGTCGCGGAACTGGCGGCAGGTGACATCCTCGCGCGCGTCCGTCCCCGCGGCGGGGCGGACGAACTGCACGGTGTCCGGGGCGACCTCGGCGTTTTCCCAGACCGGGTCGGTCAGGTTGGCCGCGTCGCCGACGGTGACGATCGGCGGGACGGAGAACTCGCGCACCTGCACTCCCTCGTGCTCTACCGGCGGGGCCGGCCTGGTCGGCTCTGTCGAAACCTACCCGCACACCCCGGGGGGTCTGCCAGGGAGGTTGCCCGCCCGGCTGGTGGGACGCCGTCCGGCGGGTGGAGCGGGACCGGCCGGGAGTCGGCCGGGTAGCCTCCCCCCATGGCGGACTCCTCCACCCAGTCGATCATCATCGGCGCGTCACCGGACCGGGTGGCGGCCGTCATCTGCGACTTCCCGAGTTATCCCGAGTGGGCCGAGGCGGTACGCCGGGCCGAGGTGATCGAGGAGTACGAGGACGGCTACGCCAGCCAGGTCCGGTTCACCCTCGACGCGGGCGTGATGGCCGACGAGTACGTGCTGGCCTACGAGTACGCCGAGGACATCTCCCGGATCGAATGGCACCTGGTCGCCCCGTCGAAGATGCAGCGCTCCCAGCGCGGGTCGTACGACCTGGCGGGCAACCCGGACGGGACGACCACGGTGACCTACACCCTCGAGGTGGAGCTGTCCGTGGCGATGCTCGGCATGTTCCGCCGCAAGGCCGAGAAAATGATCATGGACGCGGCGTTGAAGCAGCTCAAGCGCCGGGTAGAAGCACCCGGTGCGGCGCAGGAGACCCGACCGTCGTCCCGGTAGTCACGCTGGAGGAGCCGAACCATGGGCACCACTGATCCGGGTTCGGCCCGGGAAGAGGCCGAGCGCCTCGTCGCCACACTGCTCGCCGGCGCGAAGATGGCCGCCGCCGCACCGGGCTCCGGTGCCTGGGGTCCGCTCGGTGGGATCCTCTCCGGTGTCCTCGGTCACACCCCGCCGGGCGCCGGACCTGCTCCGCAGGTGCCCGCGCCCGCCGGTTTCGCCACCGGCTCGCCGGAATGCTGTGTGTGCCCCGTCTGTCGCGGTATCGCCGCGTTGCGGGATCCGAGTCCGGAATTCGCCGAGCGGCTCGCCACCGGCGCCGGGGACCTGGCGGCCGGGGTGGCCAGCCTGCTGCGCGCCTTCACCCCGGCCGAACCGGAGCGCCCCGCCGACGGCGCCGCCGCCGCGCCGGACGGATCCGGGGACCACGTGTGGCGCGAGGCGACCCGTACCGGGCATGATTCTCAGCCGGCACCCGAGCAGGACGTGTGGTCCGCCGCCACCCGGGGGGAGGGCGCTGCCGATTCGGGTGCCGCCGCCGACGCCGCCGGGCCGCCGGAGCCGGCGACGAGCCGGCCACCGGCCGGCCGTCCCGTGGTGCCCGCCTCGCGGGCGTCCGGAGAGGTGGGCGAGGACGCACCAGGCGACGGGGCCTGACCACCGGACATCCCGGGACCGTACGGCCGGTTCGGCCGGTCCCCGGGCAGCACAGCAGAGGGGAGTGGCAGCGGTGACGCTGACCATCGGAGTCGACGTCGGTGGCACGAAGGTGGCCGGCGGTGTCGTGGACGACGCCGGCACGGTACTCGTGCAGACGCGACGGGACACCCCCGCCGACGACGTGGCCAAGACCCGCGACGTCATCATCGAGGTGGTCACCGAACTGGCCGCCGGTCACGCCGTGGAAGCGGTCGGCATCGGCGCCGCCGGCTGGATCGACGCCTCCCGCTCCACCGTGCTGTTCGCCCCGAACCTGGCCTGGCGTGACGAGCCGCTGCGGACGTACGTCGGCGACGCCACCGGCCTGCCGGTGATCGTGGAGAACGACGGGAACGTGGCCGCCTGGGCGGAGTTCCGCTACGGCGCGGCCCGCGACGCCGACGACTCGATGGTCATGTTCACCATCGGCACGGGTGTCGGCGGCGGCATCGTGCTCGGCGGTGACCTGGTCCGCGGCGCCAACGGCATCGCCGCCGAGCTGGGCCACATGCTCACGGTGCCGGACGGCCACCAGTGCGGCTGCGGCCGGCTGGGGTGCATCGAGCAGTACGCCAGCGGCAGCGCCCTGGTCCGCTTCGCCCGCGCCGCCGCCCGGCAGGAGCCGCACCGGGCGACCGCGCTGCTGGAGCTGGCCGGGGGCGAGGCCGAGACGATCACCGGCCCGATGGTGACCGCTGCGGCCAAGGGCGGCGACCCGGTCTCCACCGAGTCGTTCGCCCAGGTCGGCCGCTGGCTCGGCACCAGCCTCGCCGACATGGCGCAGATCCTCGACCCGCAGGTGCTGGTGGTGGGCGGCGGCGTGATCGACGCCGGTGACCTGCTGCTCGGCCCGACCCGGCGGTCGTTCGCCGACGCGCTGGCCCAGCGCAGCCGCCTGCCCGTCGCCGAGGTGCGCCCGGCCGAGCTGGGCAACACCGCGGGCGTCATCGGCGCCGCCGACCTGGCCCGGCGGATCTGACGTGACGGATGCTGGTGTGCCGCTGCGGGTGGTGTCGTACAACATCCACAGCCAGCGCGACGACACCGCCGCGCTGGCCGAGGTGGTCCGGACGGCGGCGCCGGACGTGGTGATCGTCCAGGAGGGCCCGCGCCGGTTCCGGTGGCGGCAGAAGACCGCCGCGCTGGCCGAGTCGTTCGGCATGGTCGTGGCCGCCGGTGGCCTGCCGTCGCTGGGCAACGTGCTGCTGACCAGCCTGCGCGTGCGGGTCGTCGACACCAGGTGCCAGCGGTACCCGCTGACGCCGGGACGGCACATGCGCGGCGCCGCGTACGCGCAGTGCCGCGTCGGCGGCGTCGACGTGTTGCTGGCCGGCTCGCACCTGTCCACCGACCCGGCCGAGCGTCCGGCCCAGGCGGCGGCGTTCAAGCGGGAGCTGGCCGCGTCCACGCTACCGGTGGTGGCCGGCGCGGACATCAACGAGGGCCCGGACGGGCCGGCCTGGCAGACGCTCGCCGAAGGGCTCACCGACACGGCGCTCGCCGCCGACCGGGCCGACCGGCTCACGTTCTCCTGCTCCGACCCGCGCCGCCGCATCGACGCGCTGTTCGTCGACCCCCGGATCGCAGTGGTCGACTACGACGTGGTGGACACGCCGGCGGCCCGCCGGGCCAGTGACCACTTCCCGGTCCTGGTCGACCTGCTGCTGCCCACCGCCTGACCGGAGCGGACCGCCGGGGGAGTACCCGGACCCGGCGGTCCAGCGGCGTCACGCCCGCCTGGGGCCGTGACACACGGTCAGGTGCCCGCCGGCCGGAAGGACCATCCCCTCGCCGCCTTTGCTCTGCCGCCATATGTGCATCAGCTACCCGCCGTGACCGGCGGGCCGCGTCCCGGCCGGACGGCCGCGAGACAAAAGCGCAGCCCGCGGCGGTGCTGCGTCCGTGGCGGCAGAGCAAAGGGCACACGAGGGTACGCCTCCGGGGCGGCCGGTCCAGCCACGCTCGGTGACCGGCCCTGCGTGACGCTGTGTCAGGGGGACCGGACGGGTGGGCGCGGCGCCGGATCCGGTGGCTGGACAACGGCGGGCATTCTCGGCAGGATTTCGCTCCGACCCGGCACGCGTGCCGCACAAAGGAGAATTCGCGGTGTCCTCCTCCACCGACCCCGGCCGCCCCGATCCGGACCGGACGGACGTCCCGATCCGCGACGACCGCCCGGTCTCCGACCGGGGCGACACGGTCTGCGTCATCGGCGCCGGCGCCAGCGGCCTGACCGCCGTGAAGAACCTGCGCGAGGCCGGCTTCGGCGTGGACTGCTACGAGCGGGAGACGGGCGTCGGCGGCGCCTGGAACTGGCGGCACGACCGCAGCCCGGTGTACGCCAGCACCCACCTGATCTCGTCCCGGCCGTTCACCCAGTTCCCCGACTTCCCGATGCCGGACGACTGGCCGGACTACCCGCACCACAGCCAGCTGCTGTCCTACTTCGAGCGGTACGCCGACCACTTCGACCTGCGCCAGCACGTCTGGTTCGGCACCGAGGTGGTCCGTGTCGAGCCGGTCGAGGGGGACCGTTGGGACGTGACCACGCGCAGCACCGGCGGCTACGGCCCCGAGCGCACCTCCCGGTACGCCGCGGTGGTGCTCGCCAACGGCCACAACTGGTCGCCCAAGCTGCCCCGCTACGAAGGGCTGGAGGAGTTCCGCGGCGAGGTCATGCACGCCTCGTCCTACAAGGACCCGGCGCAGTTGCGCGGCAAGCGGGTGCTCGTGGTCGGGGCCGGCAACACCGGCTGCGACATCGCGGTGGAGGCGGCCCAGCAGGCGTCGCACTGCTGGCACTCCACCCGCCGCGGCTACTGGTACGCCCCGAAGTACGTCCTCGGCCGCCCCGCCGACCAGGTCAACGACACGCTGCTGGCGCTGCGGGTGCCGTTGCGCGTACGGCAGTGGCTCTACCACTGGACGCTGCGGCTGACCGTCGGTGACCTGACCCGGTTCGGCATGCCCGAGCCGGACCACCGGGTCTACGAGACGCACCCGATCGCCAACAGTCAGCTCGTCTACTACGTCGGCCACGGCGAGGTCACACCGGTGCCGGACGTGGCCCGCTTCGACGACCGCGCGGTGGAGCTGACCGACGGCCGCCGGATCGACCCGGAACTCGTCGTCTTCGCCACCGGCTACCTGCCGCGCTTCGAGTTCCTCAAGGGGCAGGTGCTCGGCGACGAGGACGGATCCGGGCGGCCCCGGTTGTGGCTCAACGCGTTCACCGCCGGTCATCCCACGCTCGCCGTGGTCGGCCTGGTGCAGCCGGACTCCGGCATCTTCCCGATCTCGCACTGGCAGAGCGTGCTGTTCGCCCGGCTGCTCACGCTGCGCGCCACCCGGCCGGACCGGGCCGCCGCGTTCGACCGCAAGGTCCGCGCCGGCCTCGGCGAGCGGTACTCGGCGAAGGTCAAGGACAGCACCCGGCACTGGTTCGAGGTCGGGCACGCCGACTACCTGCGCGCGCTCCAGCGGGCGCTGCACGAGCTGGAGGAGGGCACCCGGTGAGCGCGAGGAACGCAGCGCAGCGGAGTCCCGCAGTCGCGAACGAAAGGCGGGCACGGTGAGCGCGAGGAACGTAGCGCAGCGGAGTCCCGCAGTCGCGAACGAAAGGCGGGCACGGTGACGGCCGAGCGGGTGCGGGTGGTCCGGTCCTGGGAGTGGGCCCGGCCGGAGCGGCCCGCCCGCCGAGAGGTGCTCGCCGCCGTGCCGGAGCGGGACGAGGCGAAGCCGCCGCTGCTGTTCGTGCCCGGGTTCGGGCACGGCGCGTGGGCGTTCGCCGAGCACTGGCTGGGGCACGCCGCCGGTCGCGGCTTCCCGGCGTACGCGCTGAGCCTGCGCGGGCACGGCGACAGCGAGCCGGCGCCGGAGGCGACGCTGCGGTCGTACACCCACGACGTGACGCAGGTGGCGGCGAGCCTGCCGCGGCAGGCGGTGCTGGTGGGGCACGGCGCCGGCGCCCGGGTCGTGGCGCACGCGATGGCCCGCTACCCGGCGCGGGCCGCGGTGCTGGTGGCGCCGGTGCTCGGCGGCTGGGGGACGTTCGGGACGGCGTTGCGGCGCAACCCGGTCGGCACGGTGCCGGCGGTCTTCGGCGCCGGGCTGCGGCTCAACCGGCGGCAGTTGTTCAGCCGGGAGCTGCCGGACGCCGACGCGCGGCGGCACCTGGCCCGGCTGGGCCGGGCCGGGCGGCGGGCGCAGTGGCAGCTGCTGACCGGCCGGTCGCCGGAGCCGGCGGTGGGCCGCCCACCGGTGCTGGTGCTCGGCAGCCCGGACGACCGGGTGCTGCCGGCAACGGCGCTGACCAGCGCTGCCCGGCGGTACGCCTCGGCGCCGCTGCTGTTCCCCGGCATGGGGCACGACCTGATGCTCGACGCCCGCTGGCGTGAGCCGATCGACGCGATCCTGGACTGGCTGGACAAGGACCCGGCGCCCGCACTCGGGTGAGCGCCGGGACACCGGTCACCGGGTGGCGGGGCGGCGGCCGACCAGCGTTCCGCTCTCCTCCAGCGCGCTGAGGTAGGACGCCGCCCAGGCGTGGATGTCGTTGTGGGCCAGGTGTTCGCGCATCGCGCGCATCCGGGCCGCGACGTCCTCCGGGCCGGCGCGCAGCGCGGCCAGCAAGCCCTGCTTGAGGCCGTCGAGGTCGTGCGGGTTGACCAGGTACGCCTGCTCCAGTTCGGAGGCGGCGCCGGCGAACTCGCTCAGCAGCAGCGCGCCGGTGCCGTCGACCCGGGCCGCCACGTACTCCTTCGCGACCAGGTTCATGCCGTCGCGCAGCGGCGTCACCGCCATCACGTCCGCGACCCGGTAGAGCGCGACCAGTTCGGCGCGGTCGAACGGCTGGGTGAGGTAGTGGATCGCCGGCTCGCCGACCCGGCCGAACTCGCCGTTGATCCGGCCGACCTGGTGTTCCACCCGGTCGCGCAGGATCTGGTACTGCGCCACCCGGTCACGGCTGGGCACCGCCACCTGGATCAGCACCGTGTCGCGGACCTTGATGTCGCCGTTGGCGAGCAGCTCCCGGTACGCCTTGAGGCGCTGCTCGATGCCCTTGGTGTAGTCCATCCGGTCGACGCTGAGGATCACCTGCTCGGGCCGGCCGAGATCCTGCCGCAGCCGGTGGGCCCGCTCGGCGACCTCGGGGCGGGCGGCGAGCGCGGACATCTCGGCGGTGTCGATGGCGACCGGGAAGGCGCCGATGCGCACCACCCGGCCGTCCACGCCGATCCGCCGGTCGGTGGCGGGCAGGCCGAGCACCTTGGTGGCGAGCTGGGCGAAGTTGTGCGCGGCCTGGGCGCGCTGGAAGCCGACCAGGTCGGCGCCGAGCATGCCGCGCAGCAGTTCGGCCCGGCGGGGCAGCTGCATGAACAGTTCCGGCGGCGGGAACGGCACGTGCAGGAAGAACCCGATCCGCAGGTCCGGGCGCAGCTCGCGGAGCAGCCCGGGCACCAGATGGAGGTGGTAGTCCTGCACCCAGACCAGGCCGCCGGGCTCGGCCACCTGGGCCGCGGCCTCGGCGAAGCGCTGGTTGACCCGCTGGTACGCCTCCCACCAGCGGCGGTGGTACTCCGGCTGCTCGACGGCGTCGTGGTAGAGCGGCCAGAGGGTGGCGTTGGCGAAGCCCTCGTAGTGGTCGCGGACGTCCTCGGCGCTCAGCGGCACGGTGTGCATCCGGACGCCGTCCACGTCCGGCAGCTCGGGCGCGGGACCGGTGCCGCCGGCCCAGCCCACCCAGGTCGCGGGTGTGTGCCGTAGCAGCGGGTGCAGGGCGCTCACCAGGCCGCCGGGGCTGCGGCGCCACTCGAAGGCGCCGTCCGGCGCCACGCTGTCGTCGATGGGGAGGCGGTTGGCCACCACCACGAGGGGGCTCTGTCGCATCTCGGGCATTCCGCTCAGCAGGGGACCGGCGACCCGGAAGGAGACGCAAGCCGGACAGCCGGTGCGGGACGTGACGTTCGGCCTATTCCTACTGACTGTAAGTTACACGCTTGTTACGCCCTCGCCCAGGGCGGGCGGCGTCCCGCCATCCGGGCGGCGCCCGGGGACACGGTGTCAGACGACGGCGCCGTCGTCCGGGTCGTGGTCGTCCCGGTCGCCCGGGCGCAGCCGCCAGATCAGCATCACGAAGCCGGCCAGGATGCCGGTGAAGCCGAGCAGCGTGACCACCGACGGGTCGACCAGCGACACCACGGTGGGGGACAGGAACAGCAGGAAGCCGAGCACTATGCAGGCCACGCCGAGCACCGCGTACTTGGAGAA
>NZ_WBKS01000030.1:0-49703 GCF_008868145.1 Micromonospora sp. AMSO1212t | reverse complement strand
GGGGCGGGGTGTAGTGCTCCTCGTCCGACGCCTCGTCGGGCAGGTTGTTGCCGAACGTGTCCAGGCCGTCCAGCAGCGAGGGCTCGTCGTGCCGGTCCCGGCTCAGCGAGACGCCGGAGATGTCGGCCGCGTACGGCAGCCGGCGCACGTCGGTGGCGGTCGGGCCGGCCGGCTCCTCGGCGCGGCTGCCGGCGGCGGCGCCCGGCGCGGGCGGGTCGTCCACGTCCTCGGCGGCGGGCCAGGGGTGAGTGCCGGCGCTCGGCGCGGTGTGGAAACCGGCGACGATCTTCGCCCACTCGGCCTCGATGTCCGGCTCGTCGGAGCGCTGCTGGTCGCCGCCGCCCTCGTCGGCGAGCTGGGTCAGGTAGTCCCGGGCGGTGGTCAGGTGCGACCTGTCGACGTAGAGCCGATCGACCGGGCGGGCCGGGACGGTGGTGGTGCGGGTCACCGGGTTCAGGTCCGCCGAGGGCTGGAGGTAGGCCGCGATGCCACCGGCGGCGAGCACGTCGAGCAGGTGCTCGCCGACGCGTGGATCGACGTCGCCCGCGACCGCGTACTCGGCCGCGTCGAGCCCGTTGTCCCGTCGTCCCCGACGGGGCCCGCCCCCTGACAACGGACACCCCCTTCGCCGTTCGCTGCCCGTGCCCTGAATCGTGACACGCCGGAGCCCGGTTCCGGGAGTGCGTTGTGGCGTGCCGCTCGTCGTTCGTACCCTCTTCCCGGACTCCCGAGGGCGCCGCCGGCGTCCGCGGGGCCACGCGGCGACCCGTCCGCCGCCACCGACACGGGAAGGACGCCGGTGCTGTACTGGCTGCTGAAGTACGTCGTTCTCGGCCCACTGCTGAGGTTGATCTTCCGCCCGCGGGTCGAGGGACTGGAGCACGTTCCGGAGAGCGGCCCGGTGATCCTGGCCAGCAACCACCTCTCCTTCTCGGATTCGATTTTCACGCCGCTGATCGTCAAGCGAAAAGTCACCTTCATCGCGAAAGCCGAATACTTCACCGGTAAGGGCCTCAAAGGTCGGCTCACCAAGATGTTCTTCGTCGGCTCCGGCACGATCCCGGTCGACCGCTCCGGCGGGCGGGCCGCCCGGGCCGCCCTCGACACCCAGCTCTCGGTGCTGCGCGCCGGTGGCATCGCCGGGATCTACCCCGAGGGCACCCGGTCGCCGGACGGCCGGCTCTACCGGGGCAAGACCGGCGTGGCGCGACTGGCGCTGGAGAGCGGCGCCCCGGTCGTGCCGATGGCCATGCTCAACTCCGACGCGATCCAGCCCACCGGCCAGATCATCCCCAACCTGGGTCGGGTGCGGATCCGCTTCGGGCCGCCGCTCGACTTCTCCCGCTACGCCGGGATGGCCGGCGACCGGTTCGTCGAGCGGGCGGTCACCGACGAGATCATGTACGAGCTGATGGAGCTGTCCGGCCGCGAGTACGTCGACACGTACGCCCAGAAGGCCAAGAGCGCCCCGGCACGGCAGCCGCTCCCGGCCTGACCCTCAGCCCGCCCCGGCTATCCGCAGCAGCCCGCCGGCGGCGTGCCGGCCGGCGAACGCGCGTACCCGGTCCAGCGTCGCCGCCGCGGCCGCCGGGTCCGCCTCGGTCAGCGGCCCGACCGCCAGCGCGGCGGCGATCATCTGGTCGGTGACGTCGGTCATCTCCGCGTACCCCTCGGTTGCGGCGGTGAGCAGCCGGCCCGCCCGGGCGGGATCCCCGTCGTCCCGGGCCAGCGCCGCCTCGGCCGACCGCCCGGCCTCCCGCGCCCAGCGGGTCACCCGTGGCGCGTGGGCCAGCAGGTCGCGCACCAGTACCGCGGCGTCGCCGCCGAGCAGCGCCGCGACGTGACCGACCGCCGGCACCCACTCGGCGAACGGGATCATCGTGGTCTGCCGCCAGTCCTCGTCCAGCTCGGTCAGCAGCGCCACCGCCTCGTCCCGGCGGCCCTGCACCGCGCGGCAGAGCGCGGCGTGCGCCAGCGTGGAGCGCAGCACGCGCTGGAACCCGCTGCGCCGGGCCGCCACGAGCGCCTGGTCCACCAGGTCCTCGCCGGTGTCCGGGCCGGCCGGGTCGTCGCCGAGCGCCCGGATCCAGCCGGACACGGCCACGATGTGCAGGTCCCACTCGTCGGTCGGGCGCCGGGTCGACCCCTCGGCCATCCGCAGCGCCGCCGTCCAGTCCCCGCTGTAGTACGAGCGGGCCCACTGGTCGCTGAAGTTCACCGTCAGGGCGTGCTCGCCGGCCATGTCCAGCGAGCGCTGCTCGTCGACCAGGCGGGCCGAGCCGGTCAGGTCGCCCTCCTCCTGGAGCACCCAGGCCAGGTTGTGCACCGCGCGGCGGCGGCTGGTCAGCCGCTCCACCCGGCACTCCTCGGTCACGTCGGCCAGCTCGGCGTACGCCTCCTCGGCGCCGGCCTGGTAACGGACCACTGCGAGCGTGATCCGCGCGTTCGCCCGGGCCTCCCGCAGCCCCAGCCGCTCGGCCAGCTCGGCGGCGGTACGCGCGGCCACGCACGCCGGCTCGGTCTCCGCGTCGAGCATGTGCGCCCGGGCCAGCTCCAGCAGCACGCCCACCTTGTCCTCGCTGTCCGGCAGCGTGGCGTGCAGCCCGATCGCCCGGTCCAGGCAGCGCATCAACTCCGAGCGGTCGGCCCGCGCGAAGGCCGCCGTGGCCAGCAGCCGCCACGCCTTCGCCGCACCGGGGCGGTCGCCCGTGTCAGCCAGCCGGCCGGCCAGCGTGGTGAGCAGCGCCGTCCCGCCGCCGTCGAGGAAGCCGTCCCGGTCCCGGTAGAACGCCAGCTCGGCCTGGAACAGCTCGAGTGCCGGGTCCGGACCGCACTCCACGCTCAGCGCGCGGTCCACCAGCATGGCCGCCGTCTCCAGCGCGTGCAGGTCGTACGCCCGGCGTGCGGCCCGGTGCAGCGCGGACCGGGTCGCGGCGGCGTGCGGGGCCTGGTCCAGCCCGACCGTACGGGCGATCTCGTGCGCCGCCCAGCGATGGTTGGCCAGCACCTCGGCCAGGTCGTGCTGCCGGCCGTCGGCGAGCTGCTCCAGCCAGTCGGCGGTGCGCTGGTGCCGGGCGACCCGCTCGGCGCGGGGCAGCCGCTGATAGCAGACGTCCCGGACCAGCACGTGCCGGAACCGGTACTCCGCCTGACCGGGCATGGTCGAGACGGGCAGCTCGTAGACGAGGTCGCGGCGCTGGAGGTGGTGCAGTGCCCGCTCGACCCACTCCGTCGGGCGGCCGAGCGCCAGCGCCACCGGCGCCGCCCAGAACTGCACGCCGACCACCGAGGCGGCCTGGAGCACCGCGCGGTCGGCCGGGTCGAGCAGGTCCAGCCGGTTGGCGATGACCGCCTGCACGGTACGCGGCATCCCGGCTCCGCCGACCGGGTCGACGAGCGCGAGCGCGGCGGTCCGCTCGGCGAGGCCGCCGTCGAGCAGCATCCGCGCGTACTCCTGGGCGTAGAGCGGGTTGCCGTCGGCGAACTCGATCAGCGGCGCGCGCGACTCCTGCGGGAGCGTGGCCTGGCCGAGCAGCAGCGAGTAGAGCGTGTCGATGTCCCCGTCGTGCATCGGCGGCACCGAGATGGACATCGCCCCGCTGATCGTGCCGGTCCAGGCCGGGTGCCGCTCGCGCAGCTCCGGCCGGGCGGTCGCGACGACGAGCAGCGGCACGTTGCGGGCCGCCGCGCCGAGCTGCTCGACGAAGGACAGCATCGCCTCGTCGGCCCAGTGCATGTCCTCGAAGACGAGCACCGTGGGACCGGTCCCGGCCAGCGTGAGCAGGAAGCGCCGCCACGCCGCCTCGGTCTCGGCCGAGGTGAGCCGTTCGCCGGAGACGCCGACCAGCGGGCCCAGCGCCTCGGCCAGCCGTACCGCGTGCGGGTCGGCGAGGCGGCCGAGTCGCTCGCGCAGCCGGTCCCGGATGGTGGCCGGGTCGTCGGCGCCGGTCAGCCCGGCCCAGCTCCGGACGATGTCGGCCAGCGCCGCGTAGGTGACGTTCTCGCCGAACGGCGGGCACTGGCCGGTCAGCCAGGTGACCCGGTTGCCGGGCAGGCTGGCGGCGTGCCGGGCCAGCTCGCGCAGCAGCCGGCTCTTGCCGACCCCGGCCGGGCCGAAGACGGTGAGCAGCTGCGAGGTGCGCTCGGTCAGCGTGCGGTGCAACGCGCTGACCAGCAGGCCCCGCTCGTGGTCCCGGTCGACCATCGGGGTCAGCTCGGCGGTCTGCCCGTCGCGCCGGGGCCGCGCCCGTACGGCCAGCCAGATCCGGCTCACCGACGACCGGCCGCGCAACGTCACCGGCGGCTGGTCGTCGTACTCCATCTCGCGCCGGGTGGCCGCCCAGGTGCTCTCGTCGACCACCACGCCGCCGACCGGGGCCAGCCCCTGCAACCGGCTGGCGGTGTTCACCACGTCGCCGGTGACGAACGCCTGGCCGCCGTCGCGCGCCGCGGCCAGGTCGACCAGGGCCTCGCCGGTGGCGATGCCGACCCGGAACCCGAGCGGCGGGTGCGGTCCGGCCGGCTGCCGGGCCAGGCTGCGTTGCAGCTCCAGCCCGGCGCGTACGCAGCGCAGCGCGTCGTTGTCGGTGGCCACCGGCGCGCCGAACAATGCCATGACGGCGTCGCCGATGTACTTCTCCACCACGCCGCCGTACTGGTGCACCAGCCGGCGCACCGTGGCGAAGTAGACCTGTTGCAGGCTGCGGGCCTGCTCCGGGTCGGCCCGTTCGGCGTATGTCGTGAAGTCGACGATGTCGATGAAGAGCACGCTCACCTGGCGGCGGTCCTCCTGCACCGTTACCGCGTGGTCGCGCAGCGGCTGCCCGCAGTTGGTGCAGAAGTTGGCGCCGGTGTCGTTGGCGTGGCCGCAGCCTGGGCAGGCCGCCGCCAGCGGACGGCCGCACCCGCCGCAGAAACGGTCGTCCGGCCCGGCGGTCCGGGCGCAGTGTCCACAGGTGAGGTCGATGTCCGGCTCCGTACGCGTGAGGTCCCCAGTGTCCCGCGCGGCCGTGCAGTCGGGTACCCGACGGGTCGGCGGGACGTCACGGCTGTTCGGCCGGGTCTAGTGTCCCCTAGCAGGAAGTCCCGTCGACAGGGAGATTGCCGTGCACGTCCGGCTGTCCGCCTCATGGACCGATCCACGGGGGACGGTGTGGGCCGTCGGTGACACGGTCGACGTGGACGCTGTCACCCTCGCCGAACTGGAGGAAAAAGGCATGGTGGAGCAGCCCGCGGGTAGCGGATCGACCGAGACCACGACCACCACGACGACCCCGCCGAAGAAGACCGACCCGTCGAAGATCGGCCCGGGTCCGAGCGCGCCCCCGGCCGACACCAAGAGCGACTGACCGGGCGTACGACGAACGCGGCGGGGGCCGGCGGGACGACCGCCGGCCCCCGCCGTCGTCGTGTCAGCGGTCGTTCATGCCGGCCCGGCGGCGCAGCGCGGCCACGTCGGTGACCACGATGCGGCGTCCCTCGGTCCGCAGCCAGCCGCGGCTGGCGAACGAGCCGATGGCCTGGTTGACGCTCTGCCGGGAACCGCCGGCCATCTCGGCGAGCTGGCTCTGGTTCAGCTCGATGGTGATCATCGGGGCCTGGCTCTCGCCGGCCAGCCGGACCAGCGTCTTGGCCACGCGGCCGGGCAGGTCGAGGAAGACGTGATCGGCGTTCTGCTCGGTGAGCCGGCGGATCAGCTGACCCAGGGAGCGCATCACCGCGTCCAGGATGCGCGGGTTGGAGTGCACCAGTTCCATGAACGCGGGCCGGGACAGCGCCAGCGCGGCGCAGTCCTCGATCGCCTCGGCCGACGCCGAGCGGGTGGAGGCGTCCAACAGGGACACCTCGCCGAGCACGTCCGGGGGTCGGATCACCGACAGCACCGCGCGTTCACCGGTCGGCGCGGTGCGGAACACCGCCACCGCACCGCGGCGCAGCACGATCAGCGACTCGCCGGGGTCGTTCTCGACGAACAGCAGCTGGCCCTTGCGGTAGGTGCGCGGTACGGCTGCGGCGATGACACGCTGCCGCACCTCCGGCTCGAGCCCGGCGAACATCTCCACACCCGTGAGCGCGTCACCCGGCTCCGGCAGGCGAGACTCCACGGCTCAACCCCTCCCCGGTCAGAAGTCACGACTCGCACACCGGGTGAAGCTGTCACTCCCGGTACGAGGCAGCTCAACCGGTTCGGCGCCCGACGGCGGTACACATCAGATCATGACGGTCCCGTCGCGTGCTGTACACCCCCGGAAACACTTCCGTGACCATGCCCGGCCGTCGCCGGCACGCCCGCCGACCTCGGTGGACGCCCCGGCGACCGGCCCGTGCCGGTGATGGGCGAGGATGGGGGCGATGGTTTACCGCTATTTCTACGACTGCGAATTCATCGAGGACGGCCGCATCGTCGACCTGGTGTCGATCGGCGTCGTCGACGAGTACGGCCGCGAGTTCTACGCGGTCTCCACCGAGTTCGACGACTCCCGGGCGGTGCCCTGGGTGCGGCGCAACGTGCTGGACAAGCTGCCCTCGCCGGCCGACCGGGCCTGGCGCTCCCGGGAGCGCATCCGCGACGACCTGCACGAGTTCCTGCTGGAGCCGGTGCGGGACCGGCCGGGCGAGCAGCTGGAGCTGTGGGCCTGGTACGCCGCGTACGACCACGTCGTGCTGGCCCAGCTCTGGGGCGCGATGCCGGCGCTGCCCCGGGAGATCCCCCGCTTCACCAAGGAACTGCGCCAGCTCTGGGACGACCGGGGCCGCCCCCGGCTGCCGGACGCCGAGGCCGACCGGCACGACGCGCTCGTCGACGCCCGGCACAACCTGGCGCGGTGGCGGGCGATGACGGCGCGGGAGGTTTGACCGGTTCCGCCCAGGGCACGGGAGCGGCATCTGCGCCGATCCGAGACAGGAGTGCCCCATGAGCAATGAGCCGACCAACGCCGCGGACGCCCGCCGCCGGGTCACCGAGCTGATCCGGGACGCCCGGATCTGCCTGCTCACCACCACCGGCGTGGACGGGCGTCTGGTCAGCCGCCCGATGGGGCTGCAGGAGGCGGAGTGCGACGGCGACCTGTGGTTCTTCGCGTACGCCGACTCGGCGAAGGTGCGGCAGATCCGGGTGAACCCGCAGGTGAACGTCGGTTTCTCCGACCAGCGCCACCACGCCTGGGTGTCGGTCGCCGGCACCGCCACCGAGGAGTGGGACGCCGGCCGGGCGAAGGAGCTGTGGAACCCGCTGCTCAAGGCGTGGTTCCCGGACGGGCTGGACACGCCCGGGATCACGTTGATCAAGGTGCACGCCGGGTCGGCGGAGTACTGGGACTCGCCCGGCAGCACCGTGGTCAACCTGCTCGGCTTCGCCAAGGCGGCGGTGACCGGCAAGCCGCCGAAGGCGGGGGAGAACCACGAGGTCAGCTACTGACGGGTAGCCCGTCCGCCGTCCGGAACGGCCCGGGGTGCGGTGTCGGCGTACACCTGCGCCGACTACAGTGCGCAGTGACGGCCCGCCCCGGGCCGGCAACGGCGCCGATGGTCTGATCTGACACATATCCTGGGGCTTATCCGGGCTTCACCTGATGCTCCAGGAGGATGAGCAGATCATGCGTATCGGCGTGCTCACCGGCGGCGGCGACTGCCCAGGTCTCAATGCGGTGATTCGGGCGGTGGTCCGCAAGGGCGTCGCCACCTACGGTCACGAGTTCGTGGGCTTCCGGGACGGCTGGAAGGGCCCGCTCGAGGGCCTGACCAAGCCGCTCGGCATCGCCGAGGTGCGCGGCATCCTGCCCCGCGGCGGCACCATCCTCGGCTCGTCCCGCACCAACCCGTTCAAGATCGAGAACGGCGTGGAGCGGATCAAGGACAACCTTGCCGGCCAGGGCGTGGACGCGCTGATCGCGATCGGCGGCGAGGACACGCTCGGCGTCGCCACCAAGCTGCACGAGCTGGGCGTCAACGTCATCGGTGTGCCGAAGACGATCGACAACGACCTCGGTGCGACCGACTACACGTTCGGCTTCGACACCGCCGTCAACATCGCCATGGAGGCGATCGACCGGCTGCACACCACCGCGGAGAGCCACCACCGCACGCTCGTGGTCGAGGTCATGGGCCGGCACGCCGGCTGGATCGCGCTGCACGCCGGCCTCGCCGGCGGCGCCAACGTGATCCTGCTTCCGGAGCGGCAGTTCGACGTCGAGCAGGTCGCCGGCTACGTCGAGAAGCGCTTCCAGCACCAGTACGCCCCGATCGTCGTGGTCGCCGAGGGCGCGCAGCCGCTGGACGGCCAGATGGTCCTGCACAACCAGGAGCTGGACGCGTTCGGTCACGTCCGCCTCGGCGGCATCGGCCAGTGGCTGGCCGAGCAGCTGGAGGCGAAGACCGGCAAGGAGGCGCGCACCGTGGTGCTCGGCCACATCCAGCGCGGCGGCACCCCGACCGCGTTCGACCGGGTGCTGGCGACCCGGCTCGGCCTCCACGCGATCGACGCCGCGCACGAGGGCGACTGGGGCAAGATGGTCGCGATGCAGAGCACGGACATCGTCCGCGTCCCGCTCGCCGACGCCACCCGCGAGCTGAAGACCGTGCCGCTGGAGCGGTACGCCGAGGCCGAGGTCTTCTTCGGCAGCTGATCGACGGCGCACGGGCGTGGCGGGCCGGCGACCCGGCCCGCCACGCCGTGCCCACGTGACCCGGGAAGAGGGGTACGGCTGATGGCACGCCAGGTGCACACGGTCGCGGTGATCGGCGCCGGCAAGATCGGTGAGTTGATGCTCTCCGGGCTGCTGCGTTCCGGCTGGCCGGTGGAGCGGCTGCTCGCCACCGCCCGCCGGCCGGCGCGGGCTCGGGAGCTGGCCGACCGTTACGGCGTACGGGTGGTGGACAACCTCACCGCGGTGGCCGAGGCCGAGGTGCTCGCGGTGTCGGTCAAGCCGCAGGACGCCGCCGCGCTGCTGGACGAGATCGGCCCGAAGGTGCCGGCCGGCAAGCTGGTCATCTCGCTCTGCGCCGGCCTGCCGACCGCCTTCTTCAACCGCCGGCTGCCCGAGGGCACCCCGGTGGTCCGGGTCATGACGAACACCCCGGCGCTGGTCGACGAGGCGATGAGCGCGATCTCGGCGGGCGCGTACGCGACCGGTGAGCACCTGGCCCTGGCGGAGGAGATGTTCTCCCCGCTCGGCTCGACCGTCCGGGTGCCCGAGTCGCAGCAGGACGCGGTCACCGCGCTCTCCGGCTCCGGTCCGGCCTACTTCTACCTGCTGGTCGAGGCGATGATCGACGCGGGCATCCTGCTCGGCCTGCCGCGTCAGGTGGCGCACGAGCTGATCGTGCAGACCGCGATCGGTTCGGCGGTGATGCTGCGTGACTCCGGCGAGCACCCGGTGAAGCTGCGCGAGGCGGTCACCTCGCCTGCGGGCACCACCATCTCGGCGATCCGCGAGCTGGAGAACCACGGCGTACGCGCGGCCATGCTGGCAGCGCTGGAGGCGGCCCGGGACCGGGCCCGGCAACTCGCCGCCCAGGCCGACTGACGCTCAGCCGGGCCGCGACGCCGGTCCCGGCCGCCGGTGCCGGCGGAGAAGCAGGACCAGTACGGCCAGGGCGAGCGTCCCCCACAGCGGCACCCAGCGGGGCCGGTGCTGGGCGAGCGTGCCGACCGCGCCGCCGACGCTGTAGCTGACCAGGGCGAGCAGCCCGAGCAGGGTGCCCCGGCGGGCCCGGCCCCGGCCGGCGGTGGGGCCGAACAGCCAGCGGGCCGCCCGCTCACCGGTCTTCGTCGTGGTGTCCGACTGGTAGGTGATCGGCGTCGCGATGCCCGCGGTACGGGTCGCCACAGTGGTCAGGCTGCCCATGGCGATCGCGCCGGCCGCGGCGAGCAGCACCCGCGCGGCCGTGCCCTCCCGGCCGTACGCGAGCGTCAGGTTGAGCACCGTCCAGACGACCATGGCGGCCTCGGTGACCGCGATGTCGACGAGCGGCGCCGCCGTCGGCCGGGTCCGGCGGCGGAGCAGGTTCACCAGTCCGGCGGCGGTGGCGAACGCGACGATCGACGCCGCCGAGACCGGCCAGGTGGGATGCCCACCGGCCGGTCCCATGCCGAGGAAGATGGCGTTGCCGGACTGGTTGGCGACGAACGCGCCGTACCGCAGGAACGCGAACGCGTCCAGCGCGCCGGCGGTGACGACGGCGAGCACGAGCGCCGCGATCGGGTGGCGGAACTCGCGGTAGGAGTCCGCGGAGCCGTACGGCGCCGACCGGTTCACCCTTCCCCCGTCCGTGTGCAGGAGCGGCCGCGGAGTTTCGCCGTCGGGCCGCTGCGGCGAACCTACTATATGTCGCATATGTAGGTTTGCGACCGTTTCGCTGGGCGGTCGCCGACGGACGGGGTGACATGGCGGCGAGCGGACGCGCGGCCGACCGGCCGCCCCGCCACAACCTCGTGGCGATCCTGTCGATCGTCGTCCTCTCCGGCGCCTTCTTCGGCTACAACCAGGGCGTCATCAGCGGCGCGCTGCACGACATCCGGCGCACGTTCGACGTGGACACCTTCGAGGTGGAGGTGGCGGCGAGCTGGGTGACGCTCGGCGCACTGGCCGGCGCGCTCGCCGGCGGTCACCTCGCCGACCGGATCGGCCGGCGGGGCGCGCTGTGGGTGGCCGCCGGCGCGTACGTCGTCGGTACGATCGTGCAGGCGGCGGCCCCGACCATCGGCGCCCTGCTCGGCGCGCGGCTGCTCCTCGGGGTGGGCATCGGCGTGGCCTCGGTCGCCGGGCCGATGTTCGCGGCCGAGACGGCGCCGGAACGGATCCGCGGCGGCCTGCTCGCGGTCTACCAGTTCTCGACCACCTTCGCGATCTTCATCGGCTACCTGGCGGACGAGCTGTTCACCGGCGGCGAGTCGTGGCGGTACCTGCTCGGCGCCGCTGTCGTGCTGGGCGTGGCGCTGATCCTGGTCACCGTGGTGGTGCCGGACTCGGCGGTCTGGTACCTCAAGCGGGGCGACGGGCGCCGTGCCCGGGAGTCGTTGTGCCGGACAGTTCCCGAACACCGGGTGGGGCAGCGCCTGCACGAGATCGAGGAGAGCCTGCACGGTCGCAGGGCGAGCTGGCGGGAGCTGCTGTCCCCGCAGTGGCGGCGTCCGCTCGCGCTGGGTGTGGGGCTGGCGCTGTTCCAGCAGACGACCGGGATCAACGGCATCATCTACTACGCCGACTCGATCTTCGCGGCGGCCGGATTCCGTACCCCGGAGGCGCAGCTCTCCGCGACCACCTGGGCCATCGGCGCGGTGGACGCGGCGTTCGCGCTCGTCGCGGTGGGCCTGCTGGACCGCGTCGGCCGCCGGCCGCTGCTGCTGGTCGGCCTGGCCGGGATGGCCGTCTCGCTCGCCGTGGTGAGCGTCAGCTTCCTCGGCGCGGGTGCCGGGCGCGGCGACGGCGGGATCACCACCGCGGGCCTGTTCCTGCTAGTCGGCGTGATCTTCTTCGTCGCCTTCTACGCCGTGTCGATCGGCCCGGCCGCGTGGACCGTGATCAACGAGATCTATCCCGGCCCGATCCGCGGCCGGTGCGTGGCGATCGCGTCCGCGACCCACTGGGGCACCGAGTACCTGATCACGCAGTTCTTCCTGAGCCTGCTCGACGCGCTCGGCCGGTCGGGTGTGTTCGCGCTGTTCGCCGGCCTGTGCGTGCTCGGCTTCCTGTTCGTCCGGCGCTACCTGCCGGAGACCAGGGGCCGGACGCTGGAGCAGATCCAGCAGATGTGGGTCGCCGACTACGACAAGCGCAAGCGGGCGCACGCCGAGTCCTGAGATCTTGCTGAAAGCCTGCTTTCCCGGCAAACCCCTCCTAATGTGACGACATAGCCGAAAGTACGTGAAGGGGGGATCGCGACGTGCATCTCACGCCGAAGGAATTCGACAAGCTGACGATTCACTCGCTGGCGATGGTGGCCAACGCCCGCAAGGCGCGCGGGGTCAAGCTCAACCACCCCGAGGCCGTGGCGGTGATCTGCGCCGCGGCGCTCGAAGGCGCGCGTGAGGGCAAGACCGTCGAGGAGGTCATGAACGACGCGAGCCACGTGCTCACGGCGGACGACGTGATCCCCGGCGTGGCGGACATGATCCCGATGCTCCAGGTCGAAGCGGTCTTCACCGACGGGTCACGGCTGATCACCGTCCACTCACCCATCCAGTAGAGCAGCGACCGGAGGCCACGGTCTCCGGCAGAGCGGGGGCGACATGGCGAAGCAACACCCGGGACCGAACTCCAAGCACCTTCGGCCCATCGGCGGCTACAAGCTCAGCGACCAACCCCTGGAACTCAATGCCGGTCGGCCGGTGACCGAGGTGGTCGTGCACAACACCGGCGACCGGCCCATCCAGGTCGGTTCCCACTTCCACTTCTTCGAGGCCAACCGTTTCCTGGAGTTCGACCGCCCGGCGGCGTTCGGCAAGCGGCTGAACATCCCGGCCACCACCTCGATCCGGTTCGAGCCCGGCGACCGCAAGACCGTCCAGCTCGTCCCGTACGGCGGTTCCCAGCGGGTGTACGGCTTCAACGGCCTGGTCCAGGGCTGGACCGGGGACGGGCCGATCCCCGGCTACCGGCCGGACCGGGCCGAGGCGCTCCACCAGGCCCAGACGCGCGGCTTCAAGACCACGTCGCAGCAGCAGGACCAGGGCAAGGGTCAGGACCAAGGCAAGGGCAAGGGCAAGTAGCCCGGCCACTCTCAGACGCGCCAGAGCTGGAGCGATAACGCATGAGTCAGATCTCACGGCAGGAATACGCCGGAATGTACGGCCCGACCACGGGCGACCAGATCCGGCTGGGTGACACCGACCTCTACATCGAGATCGAGAAGGACCTGCGGGTCCTCGGTGACGAGGTCATGTACGGCGGCGGCAAGACCCTGCGCGACGGCATGGGCAGTGCCAGCCAGGCCACCAGCGCCGAGGGCGTGGTGGACCTGGTGATCACCAACGTGACAGTCGTCGACGCGCTGCTCGGCGTGGTCAAGGCGGACGTGGGGATCAAGGACGGCAGGATCGCCGGGATCGGCAAGGCCGGCAACCCCAACGTCATGGACGGGGTGACCCCCGGCCTGGTGACCGGTCCGGGCACCGACGCGATCTCCGGTGAGCACCTGATCCTGACCGCCGGTGGCATCGACGCGCACGTCCACCTGGTCACCCCGCAGCAGGTGTGGGCCGCGCTCAGCAACGGCGTCACCACCCTCTGGGGCGGCGGCACCGGGCCCACCGACAGCACCAACGGCGTCACCATCACGCCCGGCCCGTGGAACATCCAGAACATGATGCGGGCCTTCGAGGACCTGCCGATCAACATCGGCCTGCTGGGCAAGGGCAACAGCAGCGGCCGGGCGCCGCTCGTCGAGCAGATCATGGCCGGGGTGCCCAGCTTCAAGATCCACGAGGACTGGGGTGCGCCGCCCGCGGTGATCCGGTCCTGCCTGGCCGTCGCCGACGAGTACGACGTCCAGATCAGCATCCACACCGACACGCTCAACGAGAGCGGCTACATCGAGGACAGCATCGCCGCCTTCGAGGGCCGGACCATCCACACCTTTCACACCGAGGGTGCCGGAGGCGGGCACGCGCCGGACATCATCAAGGTGGCCGGCCAGATGAACGTCCTGCCCGCCTCGACCACGCCCACCGTGCCGTACGGCATCAACAGCCAGTCCGAGCTGTACGACATGATCATGGTCTGCCACAACTTCAACCCGAAGGTGCCCTCGGACGTCGCCTTCGTGGAGAGCCGGATCCGCACCGAGACCATCGCCGCCGAGGACGTGCTCCTCGACGAGGGCGTCATCTCGATGATGCAGAGCGACTCGCAGGCCATGGGCCGGGTGGGCGAGACCTGGCTGCGCACCGTCCAGCTCGCCGGGCAGATGAAGAACGTCCGCGGCAAGCTGGCCGAGGACTCCGACGCCAACGACAACTTCCGGGTCCTGCGCTACGTCGCCAAGATGACCATCAACCCGGCGATCACCCAGGGCGTCTCGCACGTCATCGGCTCGGTCAGCCCGGGCAAGCTCGCCGACCTCGTCCTCTGGGAGCCCGCGTTCTTCGGCACGAAGCCCAAGATGGTGCTCAAGGGCGGGATGATCGCCTGGTCGATCATGGGCGATCCGAACGCCTCGCTGCCCACGCCGCAGCCGGTCTACTACCGGCCCATGTTCGGCGCCACCGGTTCGCAGGTCGCCAAGAACTGCGTGACGTTCGTGTCCCGCGCCGCGCACGAGTCGGGTGTGGCCGAGCAGTTGGGCCTGCAACGGCAGGTCATCCCGGTCTACGGCTGCCGCAACCTGACCAAGCGCGACATGGTGCGCAACGACCGTACGCCGAAGCTCGAGGTCGACCCGGAGACCTTCGCCGTGAAGATGGACGGCGTGCACGCGACGGTGCCGGCGGCCAAGAACCTCCCCCTCAGCCAGCTCTACTTCTTCAGCTGACCCGGCACGGCGCCCGCTCCCGGCCGAGCCGGCGGCGGGGTCGCGTGAAAGGAGAACACATGCTCGTCGAAACGGTACTCGGCAACGTGAACGAGCCGACCTGGACCGAGCGGCTCCGGGAGGCCAAGGTCGACGACCTGGTCCTCGACCAGTGGGACGCCCAGAAGAGCCGGCTGCGCCGGACCACCAGCCTCGGCACCGAGCTGGCGCTGTCCCTGGCCCGCGGCGTACGGCTGCGCGACGGCGACGTGCTGGCCTGGGACGACGCCACAGCGACCGCCGTGGTGGCCCGGATCGCGCTCGGCGAGGTGATGGTGGTGCACCTCGACACGCTGCACGGCGAGTCGATGGACATGGTGATCCGCTCGGCCGTCGAACTGGGCCACGCGATCGGCAACCAGCACTGGCCGGCGGTCGTGAAGGGCACCAAGATGTACGTCCCGCTCACAGTGGACCGCAAGGTGATGGACTCGGTGATGCGCACGCACGCGTTCACCGGTCTCACCCACGAGTTCATTCCCGGCACCGAGATCATCGCGTACCTGGCCCCGCACGAGTCGCGGCGCCTGTTCGGCGGGGCCGACTCGACCCCGCACACGCACCTGCCCGCCGACCTGAACTGAGGGCCGGGGTGTCCACGGTGATCGAGGCCCTGAAGCTGCTCCAGTTCGGCGACTCGGTCTTCCCGGTCGGCGCCTTCTCCTTCTCCAACGGGCTGGAGACGGCGGTCGAGCAGGGCGCGGTGCACGACCGGACGACGTTGCAGGAGTTCGTGCGTACGGTCACCCGTGCCGCCGCCACCGGTGACGGGGTGGCGCTGCTCGTGGCGCACCGCGCCGCCCGCGCCGGTGACCTCGACCGGATCCGGGCGGCCGACGAGGCCGTACACCTGCGCAAGATCAATGAGGAGACGCGGACGATGACGGTCCGCATGGGGCGCAAGCTGGCCGAGGCCGCCGAACGGGTGGTGGGGGAGTCCCTGCTGCGCAAGCGGGTCGCGGAGAGCGGCGCCGGAGTCCCGGTCACCTACCCGGTCGCGCTCGGCGTGCTCTTCGCCGAACTCGGCGTGGCTGAGGCGGACGCGTTCGCCGCCCACCAGTACGGCGCGGCCTCCATGGTGCTCGGCGCGGCGGTCCGGCTGATGCGGGTGGACCACCTCGACACCCAGTCGATCCTCTTCGCGGTCAACGAGCGGGTCGGCGAGGACTACGAGGAGGTGCGGACCGCCGGGCTCGACGACATGCAGAGCTTCGCACCGCACCTCGACGTGCTTGCCGGCGCGCACCAGCACGCACACGTACGGATGTTCATGA
This sequence comes from Micromonospora sp. AMSO1212t, assembly GCF_008868145.1. Classification (NCBI taxonomy): domain Bacteria; kingdom Bacillati; phylum Actinomycetota; class Actinomycetes; order Micromonosporales; family Micromonosporaceae; genus Micromonospora; species Micromonospora sp. AMSO1212t. The sequence goes on along the minus strand of NZ_WBKS01000030.1, from coordinate 33,921 downwards.
GCTGAGCGCTCCCGCTCACCACCTGAAGGGCATTTTCACAAATGAAATCAGCGAGTCGGATCGGCGTCGGCGGCCCGGTGGGCAGCGGCAAGACGGCCATCATCGAGGCCGTCGTGCCCCGCCTGGTCGAGCAGGGCCTGCGCATCCTGGTCATCACCAACGACGTGGTCACCACCGAGGACGCCAAGCACGTCCGCCGCGCCCTGACCGGCGTGCTGGTGGAGGAACGCATCGTCGGCGTGGAGACGGGTGCCTGCCCGCACACCGCTGTTCGCGAGGACCCCAGCATGAACCTCGCCGCCGTGGAGGACATGGAGGCGCGGTTCCCGGACAGCGACGTCGTGCTGATCGAGAGCGGCGGCGACAACCTCACGCTCACCTTCAGCCCCGCGCTCGTCGACTACTTCATCTACGTGATCGACGTGGCGGCCGGCGACAAGATCCCGCGCAAGAACGGCCCGGGCATCTCCAAGTCCGACATCCTCGTGATCAACAAGACCGACCTGGCCCCGTACGTCGACGCCGACCTGGACGTGATGGCCCGCGACGCCGAGCTGATGCGCGGCGGCAAGCCGTTCGTGTTCACCAACTGCAAGACCGGCGAGGGCATCGACGCCCTGGTGGACCTGGTCCGCCGCAACGCGCTCTTCGACGCCGAAGTCCTCGCATGACCACTCTGGACTCCGTCCGGGAACTCGCGCCGTACCAGGACCAGCCGGCGCAGCTGCCGGCCGCCGCGAACGGCAAGGTGGGCATCCTCCGGCTGGGGTTCGAGCGGCGCGAGGACCGGACCATCCTGCGCGACGTCTACCGGCAGTCGCCGCTGCTGGTGCAGCGCGCGCTGTACTGGGACGAGGAGATGCCGGGCCTGCCCTGCGTCATGATCCTCACCACCTCCGGCGGCGTGCTCCAGGGCGACCGGCTGCGCATCGACGTCGACCTCGGGCCCGGCGCGCAGGCGCACCTGGTCACCCAGGCCGCCACCAAGATCCAGGAGATGGACGCCAACTACGGCACCCAGACCCAGAGCTTCACTCTGGCCGACGACGCCTACCTGGAGTTCCTGCCCGAGCCGGTGATCCCGTTCCGGCGCAGCCGGTTCGTCTCCGACACCGTGGTCCGGCTGCCGGAGACCGCGACAATGCTGTACGCCGAGGTGCTCCAGCCCGGCCGCAAGTACTACCGCGACGGCGAGATCTTCGCGTACGACCTGTTTTCCACCACGCTGCGTGCCGAACGGCCCGACGGACGGCCGCTGTTCGTCGAGAAGTTCGTGATCACTCCCGGCCGCTTCCCGGTGTCGCGGATCGGGATGATGGACCGCTTCCACGTCTTCGGCAACATCGTGCTGCTCACCGACCCGGACCGGGCGGCAAGGGTCTTCGAGCGCACCGCGACACCGGTGTGGGACGAGCGGACACCGCTGGCCACCGCTGTGAGCCGGCTGCCGAACGACGCCGGCCTGGTGTTCAAGGTGCTCGGGCAGGAGACCGAGCCGGTCCGCGCCGCGGTCCGCGCGTTCTGCGTGGCCGCCCGCGAAGAGGTGACCGGCTGCACCTTCCCGCCGGTCTTCAGCTGGCGTTGACCAGGAGGGCAGCGAGATGGCCGACATCGGACGTGGCTGGCGCCACCTGGCCGACCGGAACCCGGCGGCCGGGTTCGTCGACGCCTGCCTGCGCGGCGCCGCGCAGGTGGTGCTCCAGAACAATCCGCTCAGCGGCCTGCTCATCCTGATCGCGCTCGCCTGGGGCGCGTTCGAGAACGGGACACCACGGGTGTTCGGCGGCGGCGTGCTCGGCCTGGTCGTGGGCACCGCGACCGCGCTGGCGCTGCGGGTCGACATGTCCAGCTGGCGCAAGGGCCTGTTCGGGTTCAGCCCGCTGCTGACCGGGCTCGCGGTGCCCACGTTCCTCGACCAGCGCCCGCTGATGTGGCTCTACCTCGTGCTCGGCGCGATCGGCACGGTCGTGGTCACGCTCGCCCTCAACGCCGTCTTCAAGCGCTGGAACCTGACCGCGTACACGTTCCCGTTCGTGCTCACGACGTGGTTCCTGCTGATGGCGGCGTACCAGTTCGACAGGTTCACGGTGCTCACGAAGCTGACGCCGAAGTTCCCCGGTGAGGGATCGTCGGCCGGCGGCACGTTCGACTGGGGCCTCGTCCCGACGTTCTTCAAGGGCGTGTCCCAGGTCTACCTGATCGAGAGCTGGGTCACCGGCCTGCTCATCCTCGTCGCCCTGCTGATCAACTCCCGGTGGTCGGCGCTGTTCGCGGTGATCGGCGCCGTCGGCGCGACACTGCTGGCGCTCTGGTTCGGCGCCGACGGCGCGTCGCTGGACAAGGGGCTGTTCGCCTTCAACGCGGTGCTGACCGCGATCGTGGTGGGCACCGTCGCGCACCGTCCCGGCGCGCTGGTGACCGTCTACACGCTGTTCGGCATCGCGCTGACGCTGGTCGTGCAGATGGCGCTGACCACGATGCTCACGCCGCTGGGCATCCCGGTGCTGACCGGGCCGTTCAACATCGCCACCTGGCTGTTGCTGCTGCCGGACCGGCACTTCGCGCCGGTGCCCAACCACGAACGAGTGAAAGACACCGTGCTGCACACCGTCCGTGACTCCGTCCACCTGCGAGAGAAGGAGGGAAACCGTGTCCGCTCCGAACGCGGGTGACACCGCCTGGGTGCTCGTCTGCGCCGGCCTCGTCCTGTTCATGACGCCGGGACTCGCCGCGTTCTACGGCGGCATGGTCCGCACCCGCAACGTCCTGGCGATGCTGCAACAGAACATGATCGCGCTGGGCGTGGTCAGCCTGACCTGGGTGCTCGTCGGCTACACCATCGCCTTCGGCGACGACGCCGGCAGTGGGCTGTTCGGCAACCTGGAGCTGTTCGGGCTCACCGACCTGAAGGTGCCGCCCGCACCCAACCTGCACGTGGTCGACGGCCGGATCACCATCCCGACGCTGGCGTTCGTGCTGTTCCAGATGATGTTCGCGGTGATCACACCGGCACTCGTCACCGGCGCCACAGCGGGCCGGCTCAAGTTCGGCGGCTGGGTGCTGTTCCTCGCGGTCTGGTCGATAGTGGTCTACGCGCCGATCGCGCACTGGCTGTGGCACCCCGGCGGGTGGCTGGCGAAGTTCGGCACCCAGGACTGGGCCGGCGGGCTGGTCGTGCACGCCAGCGCCGGCGCCGCCGTCCTCGCCGTCCTGCTCGTCGTCGGTCGCCGCCGGGACTGGCCGCACACCGCCGCGCCACCGAACTCGATCCCGCTGACCATCGTCGGCGCGGGCATCCTCTGGTTCGGCTGGTTCGGCTTCAACGGCGGCGACGGCCTCCAGGCCAACGGCCTGGCCGCGCAGGCCGTCCTCAACACGCACCTCGCCGCCGCCGCGGCGATGCTCGTCTGGCTGGCGCTGGAACGCGTCACCGACGGGCACAGCACCGTCGTGGGCGCGGTCTCCGGCGCGGTCGCGGGCCTGGCCACGGTCACCCCGACCGCCGGGTACGTCAACGCGGCGTCGGCCGTCGCGATCGGCGCGCTGGCCGGCCTGGTCTGCCACTTCGCGCTGAAGCTGAAGTACCTGCTGCGCCTCGACGACGCGCTCGACGTGCTCGCCGTGCACTTCGTCGGCGGCATGCTCGGCACACTCCTGCTCGGCCTGTTCGGCAACCGCGGGGTCAACCCGCTCGGCGCCGACGGGCTGTTCCTCGGCGGCGGAGGCGGCCTGCTGTGGCGCCAGATCGTCGGCGTGGTGAGCGTGGTCGCGTTCTCCTTCGTCCTCACCTGGCTGATCGCCGCCGGAGTGCAGGCCCTGATCGGCCTGCGCGTGCCGCCGGCCGCCCAGGAGCGCCTCGACCAGGTGCAACAGGGCGCCGACGCGTACCACCTGGGCGGGGTCACCAGCCTGACCGCGCCGGCCGCGCCCCGGCGTCGTACCGCAGGGGCGCCAGCCGGCGAACCGGCCGTGCCGCCCGGTCAGCGGGTACGGGTGGTCACCGCGTTGCTGGAGCCGGACCCGGCGGCGAACAGCGCCGACCTGCGCGACGCCCTGCTGCGCGCGGGTGCGATCTCGGTCATCGTCAGCGACGCCGCCGTGGCGACGACCACACCGCAGGCGAGCCTGCTGCCGCGTGGCTACTGGCAGGACCAGCCCCTCGCCGCCCGGTTGCGTGTCACAGTGCTGGTCGGCGCCGACGGGGTGGGGGCGGTGCTGGACGAACTGGACCGGATGGGCGCGCGCCGGAGCGACACGTTCGTGCAGGAGGCGGAACGCGTCCAATCCTGATAGGTGGTCGGTCACTGCCTGATTGGGTCTTACGTCTCACTCCTTCGGTCAGGTTGCGCGTGCAGACCGCTGGGCGTACCGCCACTGTGGACTACGGGTGATTAAATCAAGCTGCGACGGCAGGCACCGAGGACGGTAGGGGTGTCTCCGATGGCTAATCGATTCATCGAGGAATGTCAGGAGTCTGCAACGAGCGTTTCGCATGCTGCGGCTTGTGGAAGTCGGGTGGCGCGTCGAGTCCCCAACGGACCGTCCGTCGACTTGCAAGACACACAGGTCGATCTTGCGCCTGCCCCGCAGTAGGAAGGGGGCGGCCTGATCTGGCTTCTCTGGCTTACATGATCCGTGCCTTTTGAAGTGGCAGGTGTCGACGAAGCCCTGCTGTGGTGATCGGCAGGCCGGTCGGAGCTCTTAAGTCTGCCGTCAGCCTGTTCAGGTGAACCATCTCCAGTGGAGTGGGGTTGATGGCGTGTGATCGACGGATCCTACGAATGTAGAGGTTGTAATGCCGCCAATGAGGCGAAGGCGAAATCCGGCCTCGTCGAATCAATCGCATTCATCCGATCGTCAGATTGCTAAGCTCGCACTGATTGGTACGGTAGCGGCAGCTGCGATTACTGCTGTATCTGCCGTCGTTGCGTCTATCGTCCCTCATCTACTGGCGGGCAACCAGCCGCAGGCTCCATCATCCGGGGTTTCGGCGTCCGGTGCACCGACTGCGACTCCTGACGTTTCGCCGCCGCTAACCGTTGCCGTTCAACAGTCTGACGAGTATTGCCGGGAGGGGTGGGTTCTGCCCGATGCTCCTCGTCCAATTCCTCAGTCCAACGACGGATGGATCGACTGGCCCGCCTGGGCGCGGCAGCAGGGAGCGGTGCGTGTCAACAGGCACGAAGTGCTGCTTACCATTCAAGGAGTCTCGGACGCCAAGGTTGTCATCGATCGCATCCGAGTGGTCGTGGTGGGTCTTCGCAGGGCGCCCCTCATCGGGACGCTTGTGGATATACAGTGCGGCGAGCCCTTCGAGTACAGATACCTGGAGGCCAATCTTGACAAGAATCCGCCGTCCGTAACGTCCAAGACAACGGGATCAATAGGTGGCGAACGCAATGCTCGGCTGGATCCCGCGAAGTTCCCCTATCAGGTCGCCATTGATGAGGCCGAGAGCTTTGTTGTCTCATCTGTGATTTCCAAGTATGACGTTGACTGGCGCGTCGAGGTGGATTGGTCTTCTCAGGGTCAGTCCGGCACGATTGAGGTCTACGATAACGGGCAGCCTTTCCGCACGACCAGTTCATCCAGCGTGAGTGCCACCTGTGCTTGGTGGGATAGCGGCCTCCTTGTCAAGGAGTCGTCCAAAAACTGCCAGACATGAGTGTGGTTCGATTGGAAGGCGAAACTCGAAGTTTCGAAAGACCGGGAAGTGTGGGGAATTTTCTGAAGTCTTTGAGGTCGGCGCGGACAGCGGTGACTTGGGTGTTATGACGGCTTTGGCGCCTTCGCCGTCCGTTGACGACCGAAGGCTCTCTGCGGATGGAGCCAGAGGAGGCCACTACGAGACCCGTGACCGGTGGAGCAGCTGTCTGGTGGATGGGTGGAGGCTGACTTCCCACGGGTTTGCGTGGCCAGCCGCCTACCTTCCTTCAGGGTCTCCGAGGGTTCCACCGGCCGGTGGAAGGTTGGGCCACCGGTAGTGGTGGACGGTCGTACGATCACCGATGATCGAACAACTCGTTGACTGTCTTCATGTCGATGAGCTGGCCGGCACCGACGAAACGCCGTGCCACGAGAATGCCCGCCTCGTGTGCGGCCGGACCGCCGTGGCTGGCCGACGCATCGGTGACCATCCATGGCGTCAGGCCGCGCTCGAAAGCGTCCACCGCTGACTTGAGGACGCAACTCTCGGTGGCCACCCCGCAGAACACGAGATCGGTCCAGCCCTCCCGAGCGGCCAGGTCCGCACCCTCGCTCGTGAAATACGAGTAAGTGGGCTTGTCGAGAACGTGTGCCCGAGCAGCATGTCGGCTCAGTTCAGGCACGATCTCTGTCTCGGGCGAGTGCTGCATTCGCGTCCAGTGGATCAGCCTTTCGAAAGGGCTGCCCGGATAGTTGTAGTAGCGCGTGAAGACGATCGGTCTGCCCGTGGCCTCCCACCGTTCAACCAGTTCCACAACCTTCGGGATGACATGTCGGCTCCGGTCGTTGATGAAGCCGTTCTGCATATCGATGACGATCAGGGCCGCCCGCTTGCCGCTCATACCCCGACTCTGCCAACCGTCGTCTCTGCTTCGCGAAGCGCCGCCTGGGCCTGCGTCAGACGCTCGGGTAGGCCGCTGGTTGTCACGGCTGCCTGACGCATCATGCAGTGCTGCGCGGTCTCCTGCACTCGTGCGGTGGTGAGTCGCGAGTGGGCAGCTCTCAGGAACCGCCAGCCGAACCCGTGAGGCACCACCGGGTCTCGCCCGTTCTCCACCACTCGCTGGACCTGCCGGCAGTAGGCCCAGAGCATCTGCACGTCGATCTCAAGCGAGACCAGTTCGTCGGCGGTAAGGGCTCGTTCCGGCGAGATTGCGTGATAGGCGAGTCCGGACCAGGTCGCGAAGCCGACGGATACCCCGGCGATTCCGAACGGAACAGCAGTGGGCTGGTCGAACCCCTTGGTCAACAACGTCCGCTCGACGTTCTCGGGAACAGGTTGTGGCCGGGGTGCTGCATGACGGTTCACCAGCACTGACGGGAGACTCAACAAACGGACGGCGTTGCTCAGCTCTTCGCGACGGCATCCCATTTCTCCGGGAAGGTACATCGACATCACATACTCCGGCGCTGCTGCTCGCTGGTCGGGCTGATCCGACAGCAGGCACTCGAGCCGGCGGGCCGCCCACGGTAGGTCGTCCTCGTAGCTGGCGTACCGCCAGGCGGCGAGTTCCGCCAGCCTCCTGAAGGTGAGTTCCTGCTGGAGGTGCAGCACCACCACGCCGCAGGCGAAGACGTGCGCTGTGCACTGCCCGTCTGGATGCGGCACATCGGTCGTCCATACGTGCAGCCACTCGTGCGGGCGGGGCTTCACCCGCGGCAAAGTGGCCAACTCCCGTACCGCAGCCCCGCCGACGTGCGCCGGGATGAACTTGTGGGACTGGATGCGATAGCCGGAAGTCACCGAAGCAGCAGAGCCGGGAGACTCGTTGCCCGTCGCCTGGCAGAACCTGGCTACCGCCTCATCGCTGGCTCTGACCAGAGCGGTGTCGAGAGCGGCCTGCATCTCCGGTCGAGGTTGCACCGCATCCCGGCCGGCCTCCCACTTCGAGACGGTGCGCTCGCTGACACCGAGGTGTTCGGCGAAGTCGCGGATGCTCATTCGCAGCGCGTGCCGCAGCATCCGGGTTTCCCGCCCGGTCCACTTCTGCACGGTCGTCATTGGCTCGCCTCCGAGTGCGTCGAGACCGGCCGCCAGCAGCTTAGCGGCTCGACTTCAGAGCGGGTACAGCGCAAGTGCAGAGCGTAGTCGTACCCCGTGAGCCGCAAGCTGGCGAGGGTGGACGCATGGCCCGGGGCGGGTGCTGCGCTCCGGTGGGGCGTCACCCGAGCGCGTCCCCCCCCCCGCCCGCCCCGGTGCCGCTCCGACTCTCGACGGAAGGGCTCTTCATGGCGGTGGTGCTGGACGATTTCCCGGTGTTCACCCCGGTCAGCGACGAGGACGTGGCGCTGGCCGTGCGCGCGGTGGCGGTGCATGTGCCGGAGCAGTGGCCGACGGGTCCACTGTGCCGCAGTGAGCGGGTTCCGCATCCGTGCCGGCTGGCCCGCTGGGGCCGCAGCACGCTACGGGCGGCCGGGCTCACCGAGGTGCGCGTGGACGAGCTGGTCGCCGCCGGTGACCCGGGCGCCTGGCCGTGGGCGTGACCGGGCTCGGGGCGTACCCGACGGAGAGCTGGCCCGGGTCGGCGGCGGTGCGCGAGGCGGTGGCCCGGTGGCTGCGGCTGGTGACGGCGGACGGCGAGCTGGCGCCATACCTCGTCGGGGTTGATCAGGCCCGGCTCGCTGGACACCTGGCGCTCACTCTCACGGTGGCGCTCGGCGTACCGGCGGGCGATATCGCCCGGCCGGTGGCCGGGGCGTGGCGCGGCCTGGGCCTGACCGAGGCGCAGCACCGCCGCGTGGTCGATTACCTGGCCGGGGTGCTCTGGGCGCTCGACGTGCCGGCGGGCTCGGTGACAGCGGCCCGGCGGGCCTTCTCGGACGAGACCGGCTCGTGACCGCCGCCCTGGTCGCGTCGTGGTCCGTCACCATGCGGTACGCCCGCGAGGCAGCCGACCACTTCTGGTGCGCGGTCGAGGACCGCTGCCCCGGGATGCTGCCGGAGCGAGAGGCGGTGGTGTTCCTCGCCGCGTTCGGCCGGCTGGTCAGCGGTGGCGACGACCCGGCCGGGCGGGCGGCACTGTTGACCGTCCTCGGCCGCGCCTGCCGCCGCTACCGGCTGGTGCCGCACCTACTCACCGTCGAGGCCGCGCTCGTCGCGACGGTGACCCGGCAGGTGAGGTGGACACCGGAGCTGGCGGCGGCTTGGGCTGGGGCCGCCCGGCGGGCCACGGCGGCGGTGAGCCGTGCGGTCGACCAGGCCGACGACGGCCCGCCCTGGTGGCCGGCGCAGGTCATCGACCACGACCGGGCGGCCGACGGCGTCGCCGTGGTGACCGTGCGCCCCTGGCGCCGTCTGGCGTTCCGGCCCGGTCAGGCGCTGCCCGTCTGCACCGAACGCTGGCCCGGCCGGTGGCGTTGGTACTCGCCGGCCAACGCTCCGCGCGCCGACGGCACAGTCGAACTCCACGTCCGTGCCGTCGCCGCCGTCTCCCGCACGCTCGTGCACCGGGTACGGCCCGATGATCGGATCTGGCTCGGTCCGCCCCGGTCGACCGGCCTGACCCTCGATCCGGCGTCGAATGCGGACCTGCTGCTCGTCGCCGGGGGCACCGGGCTGGCGCCGCTGCGCGCCCTGGTCGAGCAGGTCGCCGCCGCGCCGGCCGGTCGCCGGGTCACAGTGGTCGTCGGCGCCCGCACCTTCGCCGACCTCTACGACCCGATCAGCCTGGACAAGCTCCAGAGCGGCTACGACTGGCTGACCGTCGTACCCGCGTTCTCGCACGATCCGGTGGCGGAGGCGGGAGAGCAGGGCGACGCGCTCACCGTCGCGCTGGACCACTGGCGGCCCGGTCAGGAGGTCTACCTGTGCGGGCCACCGTTGATGGTGGCCGGGTCGCGGCTGCGGCTGCTCGCCGGCGGGGTGCCGGCCGAGCGGATCCACCTGCCGGACGGGTTCGGCGTCTGATGGGCGTCTACCGCAGCCGCAACGCGCTGGCCGGCCCGCTCACCGCGGACCGGCTCAGCGCCGTCGAGCTGCCCCGCACGTCACTGGGCCGGCGCGGTTACCGGACCGACGACGTCGACGCGCTGTTGCATCGGCTCGTCCACGAACTGGGGGAGCGGACCCGGCTGCTCGACGACGCCCGGGGCGAGAACGACCGCATCAAGCGGGCCCTGCGCGCCTGGCAGGCCGAGGTGCGGGAGGCTGCCAGCGTCGTCTGGTCTCCCGCGGCCACTCCACACTCACCGTCTCGTCCCGCCCCTGACGGTCGACGTGCGGGTGAGCGGTGACCCGGACGACACCGGTCGTGCCGCATACTGGCCCGGTGTTCACTCTCGCCCAGGCGCGACACCTGGTGGCCACGCTGCGGCCGCGCGTCGACGAGCTGATCCGGCTGCGGGCCGACCTGGCCGAGCTGCGGGTCGATCTGGCCGATCACGGTGTCAGCGCGCTCGGCGGGCTGGCCGAGGTGAAGGCGCTGGAGGCGCGCCTGCATCTCGTGGTGGACGAGTTCCACCAGCACGACATTGCGGTCAAGGGGATCGCCCCGGTGCTGCTCGACTTCCCCGGTGAGCGCGACGGCCGGGCGGTGCTCTGGTGCTGGCTGGAGGGGGACACCGACATCCGGTGGTACCACCGGGTCGAGTGCGGGTTCGCCGGCCGCCGTCCGGTCTGAGCCGGCCCGTGGGTGACGCGCGCCGGGCGGTGCCGTCCGACGCCGATGAGCTGGTGCGGCTGCGCGGGCTGATGCTCGCCGGCATGAGCGGGGTGCCGACGCCGCCGGGCCGCTGGCAGGACGTCGCCCGGGACAATCTGCGCACCTGGCTGGCCGAACCGGATCCCTGGCTCGCCGCCTTCGTGGTCGACGCGCCGGACGGCGCGTCGCTGGCGGCCTGCGCGGTGGGCGCTGTGGAACGGCGGCTCGGCGGGCCGGACGACCCGAGCGGCCTGGTCGGGTACGTCTTCAACGTCAGCACCGACCCGGCGTACCGGCGGCGCGGCCACAGCCGAGCCTGCCTGACCGCCCTGCTGGCCTGGTTCCGGGACCGGGGTGTGCGCCGGGTCGATCTGCGAGCCTCGGCGGCCGGTCGCCCGCTCTACCGTGCCCTGGGCTTCCGGGAGACCGCCGACCCGGCGATGCGCCTGACGTTCCCGGCGGAACAATCCTTCATCCCGGTCCGCGAAACCGGCAACGATTTGTAGGCGTAAGTCGCTATGCGCGCCCGACCGCAAATCGGTGATCTTCCATGCGCCGTGATCTTATTGATATCTATCTCTCACCACCACTTCACGCCCCCAGGAGTGCGACGTGCGGAGATCCCGTCTTGCCACCCTCGCCCTGACCCTGGCCGCCTCGGTCGGGGTCACCCTGTCTCTGGCCGCCCCCGCCCAGGCGGCCCCGTCCGACCGCTACGTCGCGCTCGGCGACTCGTACGCCTCCGGCGTCGGCGCCGACAGCTACACATCCGAGAGCGGTAACTGTCTACGCAGCACGAACGCCTACCCGGCGCTCTACAACACCAACATCAAGCCCGCGTCGTACCGGTCGGTCGCCTGCTCCGGCGCCACCACGGCGGACGTCATCAACAGCCAGCTCTCCGCGCTCTCCTCGACCACCACGCTTGTCAGCGTGACGGTCGGCGGCAACGACGTCGGCTTCGCCAACATCATGAGCACCTGCGTGCTCCAGGGGGAGACCCAGTGCGTGGCGGCCGTGCAGTCCGCCATGAACGTGGCCCGCACCTCGATGCCGGGCCGGCTCGCCAACGTCTACAACGGCATCAAGAGCCGGTCGCCCTCGGCCCGCGTCGTGGTGGTCGGCTACCCGGTCTTCTACCAGCTCGGCACCACCTGCGTCGGTCTCAGCGCCACGTCCCGGGCGAAGATCAACGAGGGCATCAACCTGCTCGACGACATCACCCGCACGGCCGCCGTCTCGGCCGGCTTCACCTTCGCCGACGTGCGTTCCATCTTCGTCGGCCACCAGCTGTGCAGCTACGGGACGAAGTGGCTGCACGCGCTGAACGTGCTGAGCCTGAGCAAGTCGTACCACCCGACGGCGGCCGGGCAGTCCGGCGGCTACTACCCGGTCTTCCGGTCCGCCGCCGGCTGACCCGGTCCGCGGCAGCGGCACGCCTCCCGTGGGGGCGTGCCGCTTCGCCGTGCCCGGCGACGGGTGCGCCCGTCAGGCCGGGAGGGCCTTCTCGATCGCCGCGCGCAGCTCGGGGTCCTCGGGCGTGACCTGCGGGCCGAACCGCGCGGCCGGCGTGCCGTCCGGCGCGACGAGGAACTTCTCGAAGTTCCAGCGCACGTCGCCGGTGTGCCCCTCGGCGTCCGGCGTGGACACCAGTTCCGCGTAGAGCGGGTGCCGGTCCGGCCCGTTGACGTCGACCTTCTCCGTCAGCGGGAACGTCACGCCGTAGTTGACCTGGCAGAACTCCTCGATCTCGGCGGCACTGCCCGGCTCCTGGCCGGCGAACTGGTTGCACGGCACCCCGAGCACCGTCAGCCCGCGTCCGGCGTACGTGTCGGCGAGTTCCTGAAGGCCCGCGTACTGCGGGGTGAGGCCGCAGCGGGAGGCCACATTGACCACGAGCAGGGCGCGGCCGCGGTAGCGGCCAAGGTCGGCCGGGCCGCCGGTGAGGGCGTCGATCTGGACGTCGAAAACGGTCATGGGACGAGGCTACGGGCCCTCGCGCCCACCGTCCCGCGTCACCCGTGAAATCGACGCATCTACATCTTGACGAAGTGGTGACGGCGTGAGTAGCGTCTCAGCAATCAATTTGGAAAGTTTCCTAACTATTGGAGGGACGCCGTATGAAGAGATCGCTCCGCCGGGCCCTGTGGGCCACCGGCGCCGTGGTCGCGCTCGCGGTCGCCGCGGTGCCCATGACCACCGCGTCGGCCGCCGGCAGCGTCACCGCCACGTTCGCCAAGGTGCAGGACTGGGGGACCGGCCACGAGGGGCGGGTGACCGTCACCAACGGCACCAGCTCCACCGTCAACGGCTGGCGCATCGAGTTCACGCTGCCCTCCGGCACCTCGATCAGCAGCTCCTGGGACGCCGACATCACCCGCAGCGGTGACCGCTACGTGGCGGTCAACAAGAGCTGGGCATCGACGCTCGCCCCCGGCGCCAGCTTCAGCTGGGGCTACAACGGCACCGGCGCGTACAAGGCGCCGGTGAGCTGCACGATCAACGGCGGCTCCTGCACCGGCGGCGGCACGCCGACGACCACCGCGCCCACCACGGCGCCGCCCACCACCGCGCCGCCCACGACCGCGCCGCCGACGACCGCCCCGCCGACCACCCAGCCGCCCACCACGCCGCCGCCCGGTGGCAAGAAGGTTGTCGGCTACTTCGCCGAGTGGGGCGTCTACGCCCGCAACTACCACGTCAAGAACATCCACACCAGCGGCTCGGCCGCGAAGCTGACCCACATCCTGTACGCCTTCGGCAACACCACCGGCGGCCGGTGCAGCATCGGGGACAGCTACGCCGACTACGAGAAGGCGTACACCGCGGCGGACAGCGTCGACGGCGTCGCCGACACCTGGGACCAGCCGCTGCGCGGCAGCTTCAACCAGCTGCGCAAGCTGAAGAAGATGTACCCGAACCTGAAGGTGCTCTGGTCCTTCGGCGGCTGGACCTGGTCCGGCGGCTTCACCCAGGCCGCGCAGAACCCGGCCGCGTTCGCCGACTCCTGCTACTCCCTGGTCAAGGACCCGCGCTGGGCGGACGTCTTCGACGGCATCGACGTCGACTGGGAGTACCCGAACGCCTGCGGCCTCCAGTGCGACACCAGCGGCCCGAACGCGTTCAAGAACGTGGTCTCGGCGCTGCGGAGCAAGTTCGGCTCCAGCTTCCTGGTCACCGCGGCGATCACCGCCGACGGCAGCAACGGCGGCAAGATCGACGCCACCGACTACGCCGGCGCCGCGAACAACCTCAACTGGCTGATGCCGATGACGTACGACTACTTCGGCGCCTTCAACGCCCAGGGGCCGACCGCGCCGCACTCGCCGCTCTACTCGTACTCGGGCATCCCGCAGCAGGGCTTCTGGTCGGACGCGGCGATCCAGAAGCTGAAGTCCAAGGGCGTTCCGTCCAGCAAGCTGCTGCTCGGCGTCGGCTTCTACGGACGCGGCTGGACCGGCGTGACCCAGGCCGCACCCGGCGGCAGCGCCACCGGCGCGGCCCCCGGCACCTACGAGGCCGGCATCGAGGACTACAAGGTGCTCAAGAACAGCTGCCCGGCCACCGGGACGGTCGGCGGCACCGCGTACGCCAAGTGCGGCAGCAACTGGTGGAGCTACGACACCCCGTCGACCATCGGCGGGAAGATGAGCTACGCCAACAGCCAGGGCCTCGGTGGCGCGTTCTTCTGGGAGCTCTCCGGCGACACCAGCAACGGTGAGCTGATCGGCGCCATCAAGGGCGGTCTCGGCTGAGCCGAGGGCCGACGCACCACCCACCCGGCGGGGAGGGGCCGTACCGGCCCCTCCCCGCCCGCGTGCCGTCCTGGCCGAGCGCGCCGATCCGGGTCAGGATGGGGAGTCACCCGGCCGCCCGGGCCGGATGTGGCACACTCGCCGCTCGACGAGTCCACGCGACGGGAGGACAGATGGGTCGCAGCCACCGGGACCGGTTCGCCGGGCTCGCCCTCCTCGCGCTCCTGCCGGCGGCTCTGGCCGCCTGCGGCTCGGGCGGCCAGAGCGGCGACACCCCGCCCAGCGGGAAGGCGCCGGCCGAGGAGGCGGCGGCCAAGAGCCGGGAACGCGTACAGGCGTACCTGGACGCGCTGACCGCCCGCGACGCCGCCGCCGGCCGCAGCCAGCTCTGCGCGCCCATGCACGCCGCCTTCGACTCCGCCGCCACCGGCCCGAACGGCGACTTCGCCGACCACTTCACGGTGCCCGAGGCGACGATCACCGAGGTCCGCTCCGGCCCGAACGGCCAGGAGGTCAGCGCCTCGATCACGGTTGCCGCCGGCTCGCGCAAGGCCGCCCGGTCGCTGCTGTTCACCGTCACCCGCAACGGCGCGGACTGGTGCATCTCCGGCGAGGCACCCGGCGAGCGCGCGGTCGAGCCGACCGCCGACCCGGCGGAGCCGGCGCCGCCGGCGATGGCACCCTCGCCGGTGTCCTCCCAGTGACCGGAACCATCCCCCTCGGCGGCGAGTGATCGCGACGGTCGCCGTACGCTTTCCTTCATGCGCCATGAGTGGCATCAGCTGAGTCATCCCGCCGTGGGTAGCCCTGGTCTGCAGACCAGCCGCCCGACCGCCGACTCCGCCGAGGACGCGGCCCTCGGCCTCGACCGCTGGCGGGAGCTGCCGCGCGCGCAGACCCCGCCCTGGGACGACCCGGCCCAGGTCGCCGAGGTCTGCCGGGTGCTGGACACGGTGCCCTCCGTGGTCGCGCCCTACGAGGTCGACCAGTTGCGGCAGCGGCTCGCGCTGGTCTGCGAGGGCAAGGCGTTCCTCCTCCAGGGCGGTGACTGCGCGGAGACCTTCGCCGACAACACCGAGAGCCACCTGCTCGCCAACGCCCGCACGCTGCTCCAGATGGCCATCGTGCTCACCTACGGCGCGTCGCTGCCGGTGGTCAAGGTCGCCCGGGTCGCCGGCCAGTACACCAAGCCCCGGTCCCTGCCGACCGACGCCCGCGGCCTGCCCGCCTACCGCGGTGACATGATCAATGCCCTGGAGGCCACGCCGGAGGCGCGGGTCGCCGACCCGCAGCGCATGATCCGGGCGTACGCCAACTCGGCCGCCGCGATGAACATGCTCCGCGCGTACCTGGCCGGCGGGCTGGCCGACCTGCACGCCGTGCACGACTGGAACAAGGACTTCGTCCGGCGGTCCCCGGCCGGCGAGCGCTACGACGCGATCGCCCGCGAGATCGACCGGGCGCTGGCCTTCATCCGGGCCTGCGGGATGACCGACGACGAGGCGCTGCGCACCGTCACGCTGCACTGCTCGCACGAGGCGCTGGCGCTGGAGTACGACCGGGCGCTGACCCGGATCTCCAACGGCAAGGCGTACGGCCTGTCCGGGCACTTCCTCTGGATCGGTGAGCGGACCCGGCAGATCGACGGCGCGCA
Organism: Micromonospora sp. AMSO1212t; assembly: GCF_008868145.1. Lineage (NCBI taxonomy): Bacteria > Bacillati > Actinomycetota > Actinomycetes > Micromonosporales > Micromonosporaceae > Micromonospora > Micromonospora sp. AMSO1212t. Next base: position 18,166 of record NZ_WBKS01000030.1, on the reverse strand, counting down.
CATCGACTTCATCTCCCGCATCGCCAACCCGATCGGCGTCAAGCTCGGCCCGACGACCACCCCGGACGAGGCGATCGAGCTCTGCGAGAAGCTCAACCCGGACAACATCCCCGGCCGGCTCACGCTGATCAGCCGGATGGGCAACCACCGGGTCCGGGACGCGCTGCCGCCGATCGTCGCGAAGGTCACCGCCGCCGGCGCGAAGGTGGTCTGGCAGTGCGACCCGATGCACGGCAACACGCACGAGTCCTCCAACGGCTACAAGACCCGGCACTTCGACCGGATCGTCGACGAGGTGCTCGGCTACTTCGAGGTGCACCGGGGCCTGGACACCCACCCGGGCGGCCTGCACGTCGAGCTGACCGGCGAGGACGTCACCGAGTGCCTGGGCGGCGCCCAGGGCATCGAGGACCTCGACCTGCCCGACCGGTACGAGACCGCCTGCGACCCGCGGCTCAACACCCAGCAGTCGCTGGAGTTGGCGTTCCTGGTGGCGGAGATGCTCCGTGGCTGACGCGAGGAGTGAGCTTGCGAGCCCCGCAGTCGGCAGCCGAAGGAGGCACAGTGGCTGACGCGAGGAGTGAGCTTGCGAGCCCCGCAGTCGGCAGCCGAAGGAGGCACAGTGGCTGACGCGAGGAATCTGATCGATCTGCGGACGGACACCGTGACCCGGCCGACGCCGGGGATGCGGGAGGCGATGGCCGCAGCCGAGGTGGGCGACGACGTCTACGGCGAGGACCCCACGGTCACCGCGCTGGAGGCGGAGGTCGCCGCGCTGTTCGGGCACGAGGCGGCGCTGTTCGCCCCGAGCGGCTCGATGGCCAACCAGATCGCGCTCCAGTTGCACGTGCCGCCCGGCGACGAGCTGCTCTGCGACGCCGACGCGCACGTGGTCACGTACGAGGTCGGCGCCGCCGCCGCGTACGGCGGAATCTCCTCGCGGACCTGGCCGGCGGTGGGCGCGGAGCTGGACCCCGACGTGGTCGCCGGGATGATCCGGCCGGACGGCTACTTCGCGGTGCCCACGCGGGCGATCGCCGTGGAGCAGACCCACAACCGGGGCGGCGGCGGGGTGATCCCGCTGCCGACGCTGCGCCGGATGCGGGAGGTCGCCGACGAGCACGGGGTGGCCCTGCACTGCGACGGCGCGCGGATCTGGCACGCGCACGTCGCCGACGGGGTGCCGCTGGCCGGGTACGGCGTGCTGTTCGACACGCTCTCGGTCTGCCTCTCCAAGGGCCTCGGCGCGCCGGTCGGCTCGCTGATCGTGGGCAGCGCGGAGAAGATCGCCCGGGCGCGGTTCCTGCGCAAGCGGATGGGCGGCGGCATGCGGCAGGTCGGCATTCTCGCCGCCGCGGGCCGGTACGCGCTGGCGCACCACGTCGCGCGGCTGGCCGACGACCACGTCAAGGCGGCCCGGCTGGCCGAGGCGGTCGCCCCGCACGGGGTGCTCGCGTCGGTGGTGCGGACCAACATCGTGCCGCTGGACCTGACCAAGCACCCGCTGGACGCGCACGCGCTGGCGGCGGCCGCGCGGGCGGAGGGGCTGCTGATCTCGGTGCTCGGCCCGCGTACCGCCCGGCTGGTCACCCACCTGGACGTCACCGACGCGCAGATCGACCGCGCCGCCGCCATCCTGAACACCGCCCTGCGCGCCTGACCCACCCCGCCCGCACCCCGCCCGAGTCGACGGTGATCAAGGAGTTCGTGTCCGAATCCGCGCCGGAGCGGGACACGAACTCCTTGATCACCGGAGTGACGCGGGGGAGGGACAGGGCGGGAGCGGACCCTCAGGGGTGGAGGCGCTTCAGGGTGGCTATGTCGGCGGCGTGGCCGATGTGCTTCTCCGTGGGGGTCTCCACCAGCACGGGCACCCCAGCGGTCGCCGGGTGGCGCATCAGCTCGGCGAACGCGGGCTCGCCGATGCTGCCCTTGCCGATGTTCTCGTGCCGGTCCCGCGTGGAGCCGCACAGGTCCTTCGAGTCGTTCGCGTGCACCAGCCGAAGCCGGTCCGCACCCACGGTGGCGACCAGCGTGTCGAGCGTGGCGGTCATGCCGCCCTCGGCGGCCAGGTCGTGACCAGCCGCCCAGGCGTGACAGGTGTCGAAGCAGACCCCGAGCATCGGGTGCCGGTCGACGGCGTCCAGGTAGGGGCCGAGGTGCTCGACCCGGGACGCCAGTGACCGGCCGCCTCCGGCGCTCGGCTCCACCAGCAGCATCGGCCCGCCGGTGGCCGCGATCTCGTCGAGCAGCGGCAGCAGCGCCTCCCGGACCTGCCGCAGGGCCGCCTCGTCGTGGCCGGCGTCGACCGAACTGCCGGCGTGGAACACCACGCCCTCGGCGCCGATCGCCCGGCCCCGCCGCAGCGCGTGGGCCAGCGTCTCCGCCGACCGGGTCACCGTCGCCGGCGTGGGGGAGCCGAGGTTGACCAGCAGCGACGCGTGGATGAACACGGGCAGCCCGCGCTCGCCGCACCCGTCGCGGAACAACGCGTCCTGCGCCGGGTCACCGGCCGGCAGCGCCCAGCCGCGCGAGTTCGAGACGTAGACCTGCACCACCTCGGACTCGGCCGCGTCCGCGTACGGCAGGGCCGCCCGGGCCAGGCCGCCGGAGGTGGGGGTGTGCGACCCCACCCGCCGGCGCCCGTCACATGCGTTCACAGGCACGTCACCGTGACCGTCGTACCCGGCGGCACAGGCGTGTTCTCGGCCGGGTTCTGCAGCCGGGCGATGCCGTTCGGGTTGAGCTGGATGTTGACCGGGAAGCCCTGGCTCTCCAGCGTCTGCTTGGCCTGCTGGCAGGGCATGTCGATCACCCGGGGGACGGCCACCTGCGGCGGGCCCTTGCTGATCTCCAGCTTGACCTGGGCGCCCTTCTCCACGCCGGTGCCGTCGGCCGGGCTCTGGCCGAGGATCTCGTCCTTCGGCTTGTCGGAGTCCTTGACGTTCTCCACCGGCTTCAGCCCGAGCTGCGCGAGGATGGTGCGCGCCTCGGTGAGGCTCTTGCCGACCAGGTTGGGCACTGAAACCGGGGCGCGACCCTTGCTGAGGATCACCGTCACCTTCGCCCCGGGCTTGACCACGGTGCCCACCTTCGGGTCGGTGGCCAGCACCACACCCGCGGGCAGCGTGTCGTCGTACCGGGAAGAGCCCTTGGCCACGACCAGGTTGGCGCCCTCCAGCTCGGCCTGGGCCAGCGCGTAGTCCTTGCCCACCACGTCCGGCACCGGCAGCCGTTCCGGACCGAGCGACAGGGTCAGCGTGATCGTGCCGCCCTTGACGATCCGCGCGGCCGAGCCGGGAGACTGCCCGAGCACGGTGTCCTTGGGGACCTGCTCGTCGTGGCGCGGGGTGGCGTACTTCAGGGCGAAGCCGCCACGCTGGGCCTGCGCCTCCGCGTCGGCCTTGGTCAGGCTCACCATCTGCGGCGCGACCGTGTAGCGGCCCACGCCGAACCACCAGCCACCCACCGCGGCGACCAGGCCGAGGACCACGACCGCCGCGGCGACGGCCAGCCGTCCGCGGGGCGAGCCCATGATCCGCGTACGCAGGGCGGCGAACCCGGTACCCGGGCCGTCCTCCTCGACGGCGCGGCGCCGGTGCGGGCGCGGCGCGGCGCCGCTCTCGGGCAGCCGGGCCCACGACGGGCGCTCGACCGGCTGGAGCGCGGCCACCACCTGGGTCGGCTGGCTCAGGACCGCGGTGTCGTCGCTGAGTTGCCGCAGCACTGTGGTGTGCGCGTGCGGGTTGCCCAGTTCCTCGCGGGCCGCCTGCACCTCGCCCAGCATTGCCGCGGCGTCGGCCGGGCGGCCGGCCGGATCGCGCCGGGTGGCCCGGGCGACGAGCGCGTCGAGAGCCGGCGGCAGCGTCGGCACCAGCGTCGACGGCGCCGGTACGTCCCGGTCGACGTGCTGCCACGCGACCTCCACCGGACGGTCGCCGTCGTAGGGCACCCGGCCGGTGAGCATCTCGAACAGCACGATGCCGGCGGAGTAGACGTCGGTGCGCGGGTCGGCGTGGCCCTGGGTGACCAGCTCCGGCGCCACGTACGCCACTGTCGCCATGAGCTGGTTGCCGTTCTCGTCCTCGGCGCTGGCCTCGACGGCCCGGGCCAGCCCGAAGTCGGCCACCTTGACCACGCTGTCGACCAGGTTGCGGCTGCCGCCGGTGGGCACCTCGGCGACGAGCACGTTCTCCGGCTTGACGTCGCGGTGCACCAGGCCGGCCCGGTGCGCGGCGGCGAGCGCGGCGAGCACCTGCTCGGTGATCGCGAGCGCCTCGTCCGGGTTCAGCCGGCGGCGCTCGGCGAGCACGTCGCGCAGCGTGCGACCGCGGACGTACTCCATCACCAGGTACGGCAGGCCGGCGTGGATGCCCTGGTCGTAGACGGCCACCACGTTCGGGTGGGTGAGCCGGGCGATCGTCTTGGCCTCGTCGGTGAAGCGTTCGACGAAGCCGGCCATCCGGGCCTTGGCCTGCGGCGCCTGGGTCGGGTGAATGATCTTGACCGCCACGGTGCGCTCCAGGCGCTCGTCGGTGGCGGTGTACACGGTCGCCATGCCGCCTCGGGCGACGCGCCCGCGAATGCGGTAGCGCCCCTCGATCAGCGAGCCCAGCAACGTGTCGGCGACCTGTGTGTCCATCGGCAGGCAGTCTATGTGTCGGAAGGATGAAGGTAGAACAGGATGCTACCGCCGGGTTGCGACACGGGGGGACCGCCGCGCTCCGGGCGGCGGTACGGGGTGCCGTGCACCGGCTCCGGCGGGCACGTGGCAGGGTGGTCGGGTGACCGATTCCGTACCCGCCGAGACCGGCCCCGACCTGGCCGGACCGGCCGACCCGGCCGGCTGGCTGACGCTGCCCGACGTGGCCGAGCACCTGGACCTGTCGATCAGCAAGGTGCACCAGATGATCCGTGACCGTGAGCTGATCGCGGTGCGCCGCGACGGCGTCCGCCGGATCCCGGCCGACCTGGTGGCCAACCACACCGTGCTCAAGCACCTGCCCGGCGTGCTCAACCTGCTCGCCGACGCCGGGTACGACGACGAGGAGGCGCTGCGCTGGCTCTACCGGGAGGACCCCAGTCTTCCCGGTACCCCCGCCGTGGCCCTCGGCGGCGACCTGGCCCGAGAGGTCAAACGCCGAGCCCAGGCCGTCGCCTTCTAGCGCCCTAACCCCGCCCACCCCATCCCTGAGCCCGCTGATCATGAAGTTGGCGGCACGATCGGAGATCGACTACGCCGCCAACTTCATGATCGACGCCCCCAAGGGTGACGGGCGGTCAGGCGGGGCGGCGAGTGGCGGCTATGGCCAGGTCGACCAGGGCCTGGCGGGCCTCGGTGTCCAGGTCGACAGCGGTGAGCGCGGCCAGGGCGCTCTCGGTGAGCGCGGCGATGTGCCGCTCGGCCCGATCCAGGGCGCCGCTGGTGGTGATCAGATCGCGCAGCCGGTCCACGCCGGCCGCGTCCAGGTCCGGTACGCCGAGCCCGGCCAGCAGCGCCTCCCGGCCGGCCGGGTCGAGCGTCTCCAGCGCCGCCGCCACCAGGTACGTCCGCTTGCCCTCGCGCAGGTCGTCGCCGGCCGGCTTGCCGGTGCGCTCCGGGTCGCCGAACACCCCCAGCACGTCGTCGCGGAGCTGGAACGCCTCACCCAGCGGCAGCCCGTACGCCGAGTACGCGGCGTGCACCTCGGGCGGTGCGCCGGCCAGCGCTGCGCCGAGCAGCAGCGGGCGCTCGACCGTGTACTTCGCCGACTTGTACCGGGCCACCTTCGCGGCCCGGTCCAGGGAGGTGTCCCCGGTGGCCTGGGTCAGCACGTCCAGGTACTGCCCGACGGTCACCTCGGTGCGCATCTCGTCGAAGACCGGCCGGGCCCGGGCCACGGTGGCCGGCGGCAGGCCGGAGGAGTGCAGCAGCTCGTCGGACCAGACCAGGCACAGGTCGCCCAGCAGGATCGCCGCGGCGTCGCCGAAGGAGTCCGCGTCGCCGCCCCAGCCGGCCGCGCGGTGCCGGGCGGCGAACCGCCTGTGCATCGCCGGCTCGCCGCGCCGGGTGTCCGACCGGTCCATCAGGTCGTCGTGGATCAGCGCGCTGGCCTGCACGAACTCCAGCGCCGCCAGGGTGGCGACGACCTGGTCGGAGTCGACCCCGCCGGCGCCCCGGTAACCCCAGTAGCCGAACGCCGGGCGCAGCCGCTTGCCGCCACCCAGCACGAACGCCTCGATCGCCTCGGCGACGGGCAGCAGGCCGTCGTCGACGGCGGTCAGCCAGCCGCGCTGGCCGGCGAGGAACTCGGTGAGCGCCTTGTCGATCCGCTGGCGCAGGCCGGCGCGGTCGACGGGGGAAACGGGAGCAGCGTGGGTCACGCCACGACGCTAGCGGTTCGCGCCCGGTCTCGTCGTGCCCGGCGTCCCGGCGTGCCTCGTGGCTCACCGGGACGGACGGTCGCGCAGGTGGCGCGGCACACCGGACGGCAGGTACGGGCGGGCCGCGGTGAGCGCTCGCGCGTACCCGCGGGTGGCCGGACCGGGCGGAGCGTGCGCCAGGCCGCGGCGGAACGCGGTGAGCTGGCCGACGGCCCGGGGGGAACCGGACCGGACCGCGTCGAGCAGCGCCTCGCCGGCCACCGCGCACGCCTCGGGCACCGCGCCGAGGCCCAGGTGCCCGCGGGCCAGCCAGCCGCCGTACACGGCCGACCGGCGCGGGCGGCCCCGCGCGCCGGCCACAGGTGTCAGCAGCGGCACGGCGGCGGCCGGACGGCCCAGCGCGACGAGCGTGCGCCCGGTCATCGCCGCCAGTTCGTCCGCGTCGAGCCAGTAGAGCCAGGGCGGCTCCCGGCCGGGCTCCGGTGTGCCGGCCCGGTCCGCCCCGGCCAGCGCCTGCCCGGCGGCGCGGGGACGCCCGGCGAGCGCGGCGGCGAGCGCCACCCGGTGCAGCAGCAGCGCCCGCAGGCCGGGCGGGGCGCCGGCCCGGCCGGCGGCGTACCCGATCCGGGCCAGGACCAGCGCGCCGGCCGGGTCGCCGGCGTCGGCCAGCAGGTGACTGGCCGACGCGAGCACATGCCCGGCCAGCGGCGGCTGCCCGGCGGCCACCGCCGCCCGCAGGGCCAGCCGGTACGCGACCAGGCCCCCGCCGAGGTCGCCCGCGTCGGCGGCCAGCCAGCCGGCGAGCTGCGCCGACTCGGCGAGCGTGGGCAGCATCGCGCGCCGGCCGGCGGGTCCGGCGCGCCGGTAGCCGCGGACGACCCGCCGCAGCCGGCGGGCGCCGTGCCCGGCGAGGTCGCCGCCGCCGAGCAGGTCGTCCCAGCGCCGCAGCGTGTCGAGCGCCACCCCGTCCGCCGGGTGACCACGACCGGTCCCGCCGCCCGCGGGTTCGTCGTCCGGACCGCGCGGGACGTGGACGCCGAGCGACCCGGGCTCGTCCGCGGCGGGCGTGCGCGGATCGTGGCGGCCGGGCCGGTGCTCGTCGTCCCGTCCGCCACGGCCGGGCAGCGGCGGCGGGGCGGCGGCGAACGGGCCGGCCAGCGTGCGGCCGCCCGGGTCGGCGGCCCAGCGGTACGCGAGCGTGAGCAGGGCCAGCCGGGCGCGGGATCCGGCCGGGCCGACCGTCGAGGGCGCCACGCCCAGCCGGCGGCTGCGGGCGGCGGCCTCGGCGAGCAACTGGCCCGGCACCCCCAGGACCGCCGCCAGCCAGGCGGCCCAGAAGTCGCCGGGAAGCCGCAGCTGGCGTTCCCAGCGGGACACCTCGTTCCGCGTCAGCGTGGGCACGCCGGAGGCGGCGCAGAGCTCGGCGGCCATCCGCTGCTGGCTCCAGCCACGGGCGGCCCGCAACTCGGCCAGCAGCGGCCCGAGCAGGCGCGGGCCCGGCGGCGGGGACGGGATCATCGGAACCTCCGGGGCGACGGCGCGGATGGCGACGCGGACGCCCGGCCAGGTGGTGGCGCCGGCGCGTCGCCGTCGTGGCGACCCCCGCGCGGGCCCCCGGGACGGCCGTCGGCCGCCCCACCGCGCTGCCGTCTTTCTACCCCCGGGGTACGACGTCGCGCCCGGGCAGGTGTTCGCGGGCTGGGAAGATTCCCGGTGCGGCGTGCCGTCCCGGTTACAGTCGGTCCGTGGCGCTCGGTCTTCCCTCGGTCCTTCCCAATCCCCAGCCGGCCATCGGGGAGCTGATCCGTGACGGCCGTCCCACGTTCTCCTTCGAGTTCTTCCCGCCGAAGACCCAGGCCGGGGAGAAGCTGCTCTGGCAGGCCATCCGCGAGCTGGAGTCGCTGCGTCCCTCGTTCGTGTCGATCACCTACGGCGCGGGCGGCTCGACCCGCGACACCACCGTGGCGGTGACCGAGCGGATCGCCACCGAGACGACGCTGCTGCCGATGGCGCACCTGACCGCGGTGAACCACTCGGTGGCCGAGCTGCGGCACGTGATCGGCCGGCTGGCCTCGGTCGGGGTGCGCAACGTGCTGGCCGTGCGGGGTGACCCGCCGGGCGACCCGGGCGGCGAGTGGATCGCCCACCCCGAGGGCGTCCGGTACGCCGAGGACCTGGTCCGGCTGGTCCGCGACAGCGGCGACTTCAGCGTCGGCGTGGCCGCGTTCCCGTACAAGCACCCGCGCTCGCCGGACGTGGACAGCGACACCGCGCACTTCGTCCGCAAGTGCCGGGCCGGCGCCGAGTTCGCGATCACCCAGATGTTCTTCGACGCCGACGAGTACCTGCGCCTGCGCGATCGGGTGGCCGCGGCGGGCTGCGACACGCCGATCCTGGCCGGGGTGATGCCGGTGACCCAGATCGGCACGATCGAACGGTCGGTGCAGCTGTCCGGCGCGCCGTTCCCGCCGGCGCTGGCGCAGCGGTTCGAGCGGGTGGCCGACGACCCGGAGGCGGTCCGCCGCCTCGGCGTCGAGCAGGCGAGCGAGATGTGCGAGAAGCTGCTCGACGAGGGCGTGCCGGGGATCCACTTCATCACGCTCAACCGGTCCACGGCGACCCGGGAGGTGTGGCAGCGGCTGCGCGCCGCCGCACGGGTGTGACCACCCGCCACACGACACCCGCGCCGTGCTTCTACGGTTGACCCGTGGTGGGCACACAGCTGAACTGGGACCAGTACGCGACCGCGTGGGCGCGGCTGCACGGCGGCTTCGATCCGCGTACCGCCGCGCCGGTGGTGCGCGCATGGCTGCGCTTCGCCTACCACGTGGGCTACGTGCTGGGCCGGCTGCGCGTCGGCCCGACCCCGGTGACCGTGTTCGGGGTGCTGCTCTGCTTCTGCGTACCCCTGTTCGTGGAGCGGCCCGGCAACGGGCCGTTCCTGGGCGCGTTGTTCGTGCTGCTGGCGGCCGTGGCCGACAGCGTCGACGGCGCGGTGGCGGTGGCCACCGGGCGCACCACCCGCCTGGGCTACGTGTACGACTCGGTGGCCGACCGGCTCGGCGAGGTGGCCTGGCTGGTCGCGTTCTGGCTGCTCGGCGCGCCGGGCGCGCTCGTCGCGGCGGCCGGTGGCCTGTCCTGGCTGCACGAGTACGTGCGGGCGCGCGCGGTGTCGGCCGGGATGCGGGAGATCGGCGCGGTGACGGTGGGGGAGCGGCCGACCCGGGTCTGCGTGGCCCTGGTCGGGCTGCTGGTCGCCGGGCTCACCGGGCTGATCGACGCCGACCTGACCGCCGGCACCATCACCATGGCCACCACGGTCTGGGTGCTGCTCGCCGGGTTCGGCCTCGGCCAGCTGCTCTCCGCCGTCCGCCGCGCCCTGGTCGACGCCGGCTGACGACGCCACGCGTGCCGGGCGGGGGTCCCCGCCCGGCACCTCACCAGGCCGGGCCGACCGCCTCGGCGACGATCTCCGCGGACAGCGTCACCATGGGCAGGCCGCCGCCCGGGTGGCTGGAGCCGCCGACCAGCCAGAGCCCGGCGACGGGCCCCCGGTTGGCCGGGCGCAGCAGCCCGCCCGCCGTGCCGTAGATCGCCCCGCCCGGCGCGCCGGTGGCCGCGTCCAGGTCGGCCGGGGTACGGATCTCCCGGAACACCAGCCGGTCCCGCACGTCGGCCCCGCGCTCGGCCAGCACGTCGAGGATCCGGTCCGCGTACGCCTCGGCCAGGCCGGGCCGCCGCCAGTTCACGGCGCTCGCGGCGGTGCCGTGCCGGGGCGCGTTGACCAGCACGAACCACGCCTCGTGGCCGTCCGGCCGGACCGCCGGGTCGTCGGCGGCGGTGACGAACACCGTCGGGTCGGGCGCCGGGCGGGCCCGCACCCCGCGACCCGGGTCACCGAACACGGCGTCGAACTCGGCGTCGTAGTCGCGGGGGAAGAAGACGTTGTGGTGGGCCAGCCCGGAGTCGCCGCGTACGCCCAGCAGCAGCACGAACCCGGCCAGGCTGCGGTCGGCGAGCGCGGCCAGCCGGCGCGGATCGGGCAGCAGGTCCCGGTAGACGGTGAGCGCGTCCACGTTCGCCACCACCACGTCGGCGGGGATCGGCGCGGCGGCCCCGGCCACGCGTACCCCGTGCACCCGCCCGCCCGCGGCGTCGATCCGGGTGACGGTGGCGTCGGTGCGCACCACCACGCCCAGGTCCAGGCAGCGCGACAGCAGCGCGTCGGCGAGCGTGCCCAGCCCACCGCGCAGGTACCAGCCGCCGTACGCCAGCTCGGCGTAGGGGACGGCGACGAGCGCGGCCGGGGCGCGGCGCGGGTCCGCGCCGGTGTACGTGGCGTACCGGTCCAGCAGCATCCGCAGCCGCGGGTCGGACAGGTGGCGGCGGCCCAGCCCGCGCAGACTGCGGCCGGGGCCGATGGCGGCCAGGTCGCCCAGCCGCCAGGCCAGCGCCGCCAGGTCACGGGGCGAGTCGACGGTACGGCGCAGGATGTCCCGGTGCGAGGCCGCCCACACCCGGTCGGCACGGCGCCACAGCCCCCGCCAGTCGGCGGCGGACCGGTCGCCGAACGCGGCGCCGATCCGGGCGGCGAACTCGTCCGGGTCGGCGCAGGAGTCGAGCGTGGGACCGCCGCCGGGGAAGACGTGCCGCACGATCGGGTCCAGCGGGACCAGGTCGAGGTATTCGTCGAGCTTCGCCCCGGTCGCCTCGAACAGGTCGTGGAAGACCTGCGGCAGCGTGAACAGGCTCGGCCCGGTGTCGAAGTGCCACACCCCCTCCGGGGTGTGATGGGCGTACCGGCCGAGCTTGCCCCCGACCGTGCCGGCCCGTTCGAGGACGGTGACCTCGTGCCCGGTGACCGCGAGCCGGGCGGCGGCGGCGAGCCCGCCCACCCCGGCGCCGATGACCACGATGCGCGCCATGGCGTGCCCCTCCTACGTGACCGGGCGACCCCGCCAGGTGAGCCGGCGTCGCTTCCGCAGATGGTACGACCGGACGGTCAGCCAACCGAGGACCACGACCGACACGGGGTGGCCCAGCGCGTCGGGCCACGCCCGCCCGCCGGTGGCGCGGGCACTGACCACCCGCCCGGCGACCCCGGCCAGGTGGGCCAGGAACGCCACAGCGGCCACCGCCGGCGCGCCCGCGAGCAGCGCCCCGGCGGCCAGCAGCGGCGGCGCGACGTAGAGCGCGAACAGCAGCGCCAGCACGGCCGCCGCGGCGGTGGGGTGCCCGAACGTCGCCCACAGCGACTTGGTGTAGCCGTCGCGCAGCTGCGGCCAGGTGTCGTACATCCGGCAGGACGCCAGCCGGGATCCGTCGGCCAGCGCGATCCGCCCGCCGGCCCGCTTCACCGCCCGGGCCAGCTCGATGTCCTCCAGCACCTTGTCGGCCACCGCCGCGTGCCCGCCGGCCCGCAGGTAGCCGGCCCGGTCCACGACCAGGAACTGCCCGCCCGCCGCGGCCAGCGAGGGCCGCCGCGAGCGTTCCATCGCGCGCAGCGGCAGGAACGTCAGCCACAACCACTGCAACAGCGGCTGCACCAGCCGGTCGGCCGCCGTCCGCACCACGATCCGGGGGTACGGCGACAGCAGCGCCGCGTCCGCCGCGCGCAACTCGGTCACCGCCGCCGCCACCGCGTACGGGGTGAGCACCACGTCGGCGTCGACGAAGGCCAGCACGGCCGGTTCCGGGCCGGTACGGGTGGCGAGCTGCCAGCAGGCGTGCGGCTTGCCCAGCCAGCCGGGCGGCGGGGCGACGCCGGTGAGCAGCGTGACCCGTGGATCGTCACCGCACACCGCGCGGACCACGTCGGCGGTGCCGTCGGTCGAGCCGTCGTCGAGCACCACGATCCGCAGGTCCGGCACGCCGCGCTGGGCCAGCAGCGCGCGCAGGCAGGGGGTGACCCGCTCGGCCTCGTCGCGCAACGGCAGCAGCACCGCCACCGGCTCGGTCACCTCGGCCGGGCCGTCAGTGGGGCGGCGCAGCCAGGCGTACGCGTTGACGAGCGTGTGCCCGGTGAGCGCGGCGACCGCCACGGCCGCCGCGAGGGCGGCGATCATGCCGGGGCGTCGACGCGCGGCGCCGGCTCCGGCGCGCCGGCCCGGTCCTGGCGGGCCCGCCACAGCGTCACCGCCAGCGGCACCGCCGCCACCGCCATCCCGGCCGCGCCCCACAGCGCCGACGCGGGCAGCCGCAGGAACACCGCGTGCGCCAGCACGCTGGAGGCGTACGTCCAGAGGTAGAGCGCGAACATCGGGGCGTCCCGGCCGTCGACCCGGTCCACCGACGGCCCGGCGAGCGGGCGCAGCGCGACGGCGAGCAGCACCGCGAAGCCCAGCCAGCCCAGGTAGTTGCTGACCGGGATGCCGGGTAGCCCGGGCAGCGCCGGGGTGGCGTCGAGCCAGGTCCAGTAGCCCTCGGCCACCATCTGCGGGTCGAGGAACAGGTCCCAGGCGGCCAGCCCGACCGCGGAGAGCGCGATCCGGGCGAGGCGGGAGCGGACCAGCCGGACCGCGGTGAGCCACGCCGGCCAGGCCATCCAGGTCCAGGCGAGCGGAATGATCAACGGCACCCCGGCCAGCTTCGGGCCCAGTTCGCCGGAGTAGTCGTAGGTGCCGAACGGGAACCCGGTGGCCACGCCGATCGCCTCCACCGCGAACCCGCCGCCGGTGACGACCGCGACCAGCGCGACGGCGGTACGGGCGCCGCGGGTGAGCAGCGCGTGGCCGACCGAGAGCAGCCAGCCGAGGACCACAGTGGCCACCGTCAGGCCGGCCCGGGTCGCGCCGCCGGTGAGCGGGTAGCAGATCTGGGCGAGCACCAGCACGGCCAGCAGCGCCCAGGGCAGCCGCGCGGCTCTCATGACCCGTCCGGCGGGGGCAGCGGCAGGTCCCGGCCGAGCACGCCGAACGGCCGTTCGTCGCCGGGGAAGTGGAAGTGGCGCAGGACGTCGACGAAGCCGAACCGGCGGTACAGCCGCCAGGCCCGGGACTTCTCCTCGTCGGCCTCCGGGGTGGACAGCAGCGTGGTGTCGCCCTCGGCGACGGCGAGCAGCGCGCGCAACTGGCGTGCGCCCAGGCCGTGCCCCTGCGCGGGCGGGCGGACGTGCAGCTCGACCACCTCGAACGGGTGGGTCAGCCAGCGCTGCCGGTCCTGCGCGTTCAGCGCCCGGTGCACCTGGTCGTGCCACCACTGCCCGGTGGCGCCCCGGTAGCCGTACCCGAAACCGGCCAGGTGTCCCTCGCTGGTCAGGCTGGCGACGGCGCGGAAGCCGGGCCGGCGGACGTGGGTGGCGATGTAGCCGCGGCGGGCCTCCAGCAGGTCGGGCCGGTAGCCCATCGCCTCGCCGTAGACGGCGACCACGTCGTCCAGCCGCCGGACCAGGTCGTCCGGTGTCCACCGCACCAGCCTCATGCGTACCCTCTCGATGTTTCCGGGTCGCCGTCGGCGGCGGCCCAGCCGAGCACCGTACGGTCGCCGACCACGTCGCCCACCGCGAACCGCGCGAACAGTTCCTCCGCGTACCAGCCCTCGGTGGGGGTACGGGTGATCGCGGCGCGGTGCTCCGGGGAACGGTACGCGAACGCGACCAGGTCCGCCGGGTCGCGCCACACGCTCACCGTGCCCTGCCAGCCCAGCGGCGCCTCACCGACGCCGAAGCGGGCGAGCAGGCCGGGCGCGGTGTGCAGTTCGGCGGCGACCGGCGGGATCGCGCGCCAGAACGTGGCCGCCCGGCGGGCCCGCAGCCGGGCCCGGGTCAGCGCCAGCACCGGCCCGGTGACCCGTCCGCCCGACGGCGCGCCGAACGGCTCCCGGCCGGACCACCGGCCGCGGCTGGTCAGCGGGCGCAGGTCCACCCGTACCGCGGCGTGGGCGATCCGGGCCCAGGAGCGGGCGACCGGGGAGGCGTCGAAGCCGTCCGCGTCGGCGGGGGAGTCCCAGACCACGAGCGCGGCCCACCGGGTCAGGTCGGCGTCGCCGGGGCCGAAGCCGGTGCCGGTCCCGGTGCCGAGCAGCTTGGCGAAGCGCACGCCGGGCAGCCGGCGCAGCCGTGCCGGGTGGGTGGCCATCCGGGCCGGCACACCGGGTACGGCCCGGCGGGGCACACGCCACACGTGCAGCGTGACGAGTCCGGGGTTCACGCCACCTCGGCCGGGGTGCCGGCGGTGATCCGCAGCAGTTCCGCGTACGTGGTGGGGAACACCGCCCGGGGCACGCCGCCGGCCGCCCACACCTCGTCGTACCCGGCCAGTGCGGTGTCGACGACGGTACGCAGCGGCGCGGGGTGGCCGACCGGGGCGACGCCGCCGATCACCTGCCCGGTGTGCCGCTTGACGAACTCCGGGCTGGCCCGGCGCAGGTGGGTCACGCCCAGCGTGGCGGCCAGCCCGGCGGTGTCCACCCGGTGCGCGCCGGAGGTGAGCACCAGCAGCGGCGCGTCGTCCGCGTCGAAGATCAGCGAGTTGGCGATGGCGCCGACGGCGACGCCGAGCGCCTCGGCCGCCGCGGCCGCGGTGTGCACCGCCTCGGGCAGCAGCCGGACGAGGCTGGCCTCGCCCGATCCGCTCCGCGCGCCCGCGTCGTCGAGCGCGCGCTGCACCGCCTGCACGTTCGGGTGTGGCTGCATGTACCCATTCTTCCCCCACCCCGGTACGGCCCCGCCGGGGGCCGTCGCCCTCCCGTGCGTCCCCGGCGCGTCACACGTTGCGTTTTCGTCGGTGGGGAGGTGTACTGTCAGGGTAGTTAGAACGAGTGTTCGATTCCGGCTCGAAGTTCGATCGGCCCGAAGTTCGGCTCAGTCCGAACGGCAAGCGGCTCAGCTCCCCGGCTGGCCCGGCCTGATCCGAGCCGGTCGCGCACCCGTCGAACGCTCCGGAAGCGGTGTTTCGCGGCACCGGCTTCCGGGAGGTGCGGCACCGCGGGCCGCACCGGGTCTCGGACAGTCGCGAGTCCGGGCCCGTCAGGCAGGTCGTCGCCCGCCGCCCACGACCCCCGGGCGGCGGGCGACGGACCCGCCGGCACGCCGGCCGGGTGTGGGTGTGGGGAAGCGTCCACATCCGGCCGGCCGCCACCTGAAAGGGTGCGTCTTCCTCCGCACCGACCGCTCCGGGCGACCGGGCGACGTTCCCCGTCGCGCGACCGCCCGCCCCGGCCACACGCGGAGGAGAGACCCATGCCGACCAGTCCGGCCCAGGCGCCCACGGTGCCCGCGCACGTGCTGCCGCACCGCACCCCCGCCCAGTTGCTCGCGGTGGCCCGCGACGGGCTGGCCGAGGCCGCCCGCACCCGTCCCGACGGCCTCCGGTACGCCGCCGCCCACCTCGCGGCGCTGCGCGCCGCCGCCGCCGTGCTCGCCGCCCGGGCCCGTCCCGCACCCACCCGCCGGCACCGGATCACCAGCGTCTGGGTGCTGCTCGCCACCGTCGCCCCCGATCTGGACGAGTGGGCCGCCTACTTCGCCGCCGGCGCGAGCAAGCGGGCCGCCGCCGAGGCCGGCATCCCCCGCGTGGTCACCGCCCGGGAGGCCGACGACCTGCTGCGCGCCGCCGAGGAGTTCGTGACGGTGGTGGAGACCGCGCTCGGCCTGGCACACCAGCCGGCGCTCGACGGCCTGCCCCGCCCGCTGCGGCTCGGCGCCTCCGACTCCCCGCCCCGGCCCGGAGCAGCCGCCGCCTGATTCGTGGCGCCCGGCCACCACCGGCGGGACCCCGGGTGGCCGGGCGCCGCACCCACGGCACACGCGTGCCGCGCACGACACGATCCACAGCACCATCCACGGGTGAGGCCCGTGGCGAAACACGACGGGGGGTTGGTCCGATGGCGGGCCGCATGGTGGTCGGTTCCGCCGCCCTGGCCGATCTGGTCCGGCCGGCGAGCGCGCCCGACCCGGCCGGCGGCCACCGGGTGCTTCCCGTCCGGGCCGAGCTGACCGGGCTGCTGCCCAACCGCGGCCTGCGGCGCGGCAGCACCGTCGCGGTCGGCGCCGGCCAGCCCCGCCGCAGCGGCGCCACCTCGCTGATCCTCGCGCTGCTCGCCGAGGCGTCCCGGGCCGGCTCGTGGTGCGCCGTGGTCGGCGTACCCACCTTCGGGGCCGGCGCGGCGGCCGAGGCGGGCATCGCCCTGGACCGGCTGGCCCTGGTGCCCGACCCCGGGCCGGAGTGGCCCACAGTGGTCGCCGCGCTCATCGACGGGGTCGACGTGGTGGTCACCGCCGTGCCGGCCACCGTCTCCGCGTCGGTCGCCACCCGGCTGGCCGCCCGCGCCCGGCAGCGCGGAAGCGTGCTCGTCCCGTACGGCAGGTGGGACGGCGCGGACGTCACGCTCCAGGTGGTCCGGGGCGTCTGGCAGGGGCTCGGCCCCGGTCGCGGGCGGCTGCGCCGCCGCGAGGTGACCGTCTCGGCCCGGGGCCGGGGTGCCGCCGCCCGTCCCAAGGAGATCAAGGTGTGGCTGCCCGGCGACGAGCTGACCCGGGTGATCCCCCGCCCGGCCGGGCTCGGCGCCCCGTCCGCCGCGCCGTCGCGCCGGTTGCGTGTGGTCGCCCCACCCGCCCGTACGCTCGCCGCGGCCGGTCCGGCGTGAGCGGCGTACCGCAGCGGACGCTGCTGCTCTGGTGCCCGGACTGGCCGGTCCTCGCCGCCGAGATCGTCGACGGGGTGCCCGCCACCGACCCGGTCGTGGTGCTGCACGCCAACCGGGTGATCGCCTGCTCCGAGCGGGCCCGCGCCGAGGGGATCCGGCGCGGTCTGCGCCGCCGCGAGGCGCAGGGGCGCTGCCCGCACCTCACAGTGGTCGACCACGACCCCGGCCGGGACGTGCGCGCGTTCGAGCCGGTGGTGGCCGCCGTGGAGGAGGTGGTCGCCGGCGTCGAGGTGATCCGGCCCGGCGCCTGCGCCACGCCGGCCCGGGGGCCGAGCCGCTACCTCGGCGGCGAGGAGGCGGCGGCCGAGCGGATCGTGGAGCACGTCGCGCAGAGCTGCGCGGTGGAGAGCCAGGTCGGCATCGCCGACGGGGTGTTCGCGGCCGGGCTGGCCGCCCGGGAGGGCCGGATCGTGGCCCCCGGCGGCACCCGCGAGTTCCTGGCCGCCCGGCCGGTCGAGGCGCTCGGCCGGCCCGCCCTGGCCGACCTGCTGCGCCGGCTCGGCGTCCGCACCCTCGGCGAGTTCGCGGCGCTGCCGGCCGGGGACGTGCTGGCCCGGTTCGGTTTCGACGGGGCGCTGGCGCACCGGCTCGCCGGCGGCCGGGACGACCGCCCGCTGGCGGTCCGGCAGCCGCCCGCCGACCTCACCGTCACCGCCGACCACGACGAGCCGATCGACCGGGTCGACGCCGCCGCGTTCGCCGCCCGGACGCTCGCCGAGCGGCTGCACGAGCGGCTGGCCGGGTACGGGCTGGCCTGCACCCGCCTCGGCATCGAGGCGGTCACCGCGCACGGCCAGGAGCTGCACCGGGTCTGGCGGCACGACGGCCTGCTCACCGCGGCGGCCATCGCCGACCGGGTTCGCTGGCAGCTCGACGGCTGGCTCTCCGGCAGCAACGGCCGGGGCGGGACGCGTCCGGCCCGGCCCACCGCCGGGATCGTCCGGCTGCGACTGGTGCCCGACGGAGTGCTCGCCCAGGCGGGCCTGCAACCCGGGCTGTGGGGGGAGACCGGCGAGGAGCGGGAGCGGGCACACCGCGCGCTGAGCCGGGTACAGGGCATCCTCGGCCCCGAGGCGGTGGTCACCGCGGTGCTCGGTGGCGGGCGTTCCCCGGCCGACCAGGTGCGCCTGGTGCCGTGGGGGGACGAGCGGGTGCCCGC